>CAIPFS010000303.1 GCA_903864375.1 uncultured Verrucomicrobiota bacterium | reverse complement strand
TCCGGGTGACTCCATGCGCAAGCGGCTATCCGGTCCGGGACTCCAACTTTGTCTCGTTTAAAATCGCCGGCATCGCATCCATGAACGCTCTTGCAGTGGTGTCGCTGCTGTTGACCCCATCCGGTTCTGTCCTGGCCGCTGAGCCAGTCCCACCGACGTCGGGCATTGCCTCGGGAACATCCACCGACGCCGGTGGCAGCCTGCCGCCGGATTATCGGGGTACCCCTTTTGACGATGCCATCTACCGAGTCGGTCAACAGGCCGAAGCCGATCGTCCCATGCTGCCCCTTCGGGCCTTCGAGGAGGCTCTGGTCGTCTGGAACGGGACCAACCGGGTGTCGGGAGCGGGCTGGGTGATGGACGGCGAAACGAATGTCACCGCGCGGTTGGACGAAGCCGACGCCGCCGGGAAAAGGGCGATCCATTTTCTGGCCACCACTGGGAACTACCGCTCCATCGGCTTTGGATGGCAATGGGCCACCCCACAGCAGTCGGGTATCCCGCTTCACTCCTACGCCGCTGTTTCGTTTTCATTGAAGGTCACCGGTCCCAAACGAATGCAGGAGCTGTTCTTCGCGCTGACCGCCGACCAACCTGAACCGATCTCCATCCGCCCGTTCGAACCGAGTTTCGCCGACGGCAACTGGCATCGTGTCACGATCCCGATTCGGGCCATGAAATGGACCCCGGCACCTGCTTTGACCGAGGCCCGCGGATTTGTCCTGAGGACGTTTGTCTGGAATCCGGCGGAGTTTGAGGTGTTTGTCGATCACATCCGTTTTGATCGCGAAGTCTCAACCCCGGCGGTCGCCCTTCCGATTTCGTCGACACCCATTCCTTCGACGAGCCGTGGTCAGACGATTCCCGGGCGTATCGAGTGTGCCTTTTATGACCTCGGTGGCGAAGGAGTGGCCTACCATGACACGACGCCCATCAATACCCTGAGCGCCGTGCTCAATCAGCAGGCGATCCACCAGCGTCCGCATGCCACCGCCTACCATTGGAATTTCCGGCGCACTGAAGGTGTGGACGTTTCCTTCGTGAAGGATTTTGCGGACCTGAATCATCCCAACCCGACCGATCCGCCGGTGAACCAGCTGTACATTGGCGGCACGGAGGACGGCGAGTGGTGCAACTACACCGTGAATGTCCAGAAGGTGGGGACGTATCGAATCATCGCAGCCTACGGAAACATCGCGGGAATGAAGCCGCTGCGATTTTTAGTGGATGGAAAACCGGCGGTGGAATGTCCGTGCCCGGTGGTCACGGGAGGGATGCACCGATGGACCCGGGAGGAGGTTGGTCGGATCACTTTTTCCCAGGCCGGGCTTCACCTCCTCACGCTTCATTACGAGCGCGGATACAACCTCGGGTATTTTGATTTTGAGGGCGACAAATAGGGAGGAACGTCCGAATTTACGCCATTACCCAAGGAGTTTGCTCCTTCAGAAGCCCGACAAACTAAGGAACCGAAACCACCCGGTACCAACCCCGTGTCCCACTCAAAGGCGTGACGAATTGAGCGGTTCCGATGTGGGTGGCCGGCGGGAAATTGCTGACCGTCAACCAGTTCGACTTGCCCAATACAGGAACGAATTGGACTTGGTAACTTGGTCCGGGCACCGTTGGAAATTCAAACTGGAATTGTCCGCCCGCAGTCCGTACTGACGTTATCGCAAACGGAGGAACGATCACGGGTGGATTCACAGTAAGTCGGGCTGGGGAACTCATTTGCCCCCCGAATGAATTAGTGACCGCTACGGAATAAGTACCAGCCGCTGTTAACGGGACGTGGGGCAGGACGAGTGTGGAATTGGTCGCTCCGTCCAGTCGTTTGTTTCCGTCAAAATACCATTGGTAGGAGATGGGCGTGGAACCAGAGACAACCACCGCGAACTCAGTATCGCTGCCCTGGGTCACCGTCTGATCCGTCGGTCCGCTGACGATGGTGGCCGGAAGGTCCGGAGGGGCGATCTGCAATGTGAGCGTCGCTGAAGTGGAAAAATCGACCGACGAGCTATCTCCAATCGTGACCAAAACCTGGTAAGTACCGGCCTGGGTCGGCTTTCCCCGAATGGAGGCACTGATGATGACGGGGTCGAAGGAGATCTGGTTGGAAACAAGACCAAGACCCGGGGGCAGTTGCCCCGGGGGAAGGATTGGAGCCCATTTGACTTGGTCGATAATGTACGAGAAGTCGTTTTGTATCTCCACCGTGAAATTAGCCTGCTTTCCCACCTTTCCAGAATAGGTTTTTGGCGTGATCGATGGTCCCGTTGCCCCGGATAATGCATCGATACTTCCGACGATTCCGCCCAACAATAGGAACTGCCGGAGGAAAGCGATCCCCGATCCAGCAGGAAGACCTATTCCTGTGGTGACGGTGCGCCAAAGCGGTGACGTTTGGAGCAGAATCGCGAGGAGCAGTGGACACCTATGGAGATTCAATTTCATGGCCACGAATAGAACTTTGGACGGCAAAAATCCAGACAGTCTCTCGCCCGATTGGCGGTTTTCCAGACACCACTGCGGTCATTTCCCGAGCCCGTCAGCAATGGTGTCCGTTCTCATCCGGGACTCAAAAGATCGAAGCAAAAGCCTGAAATCAAAAGCGAGGCTATTTCGTTGCCCACCCCGGATACGGCTCGAGAGACCCCTTCACGGAACGCCACAGAATCCGGTTCAACACGTCCTCCGGGCATTGATCCTCTTCATCGAGGTCCAGCGAAGCCGACACCAGGGAATCCTGTCGGAGGATTCCATCGGCTATCTTTTTCGGCGGTGGATTGATTTCATCGAGGGGCACCTGGTTGGGGACGCTGGTAAACGGGGTCAGGTCAGGCGTTGCCGTGAAGCATTCCTCCATGGGCGTTGCGGTGGCATCGAACTGATTCATCGGTGGTAATCCCAGGATGAGCTCCATGGTGCGAAGCAAGCTCAACTGGTTGTACTGGACGCTCACTGTTTGAGCCCGCCTGGTGTACGGACTGGCCACGTAGCAGGTGGTCCGGTAGCCGCTCACATGATCCCATCCCGCCTGGGCATCATCCTCAATGGCGAAAAGACAGGTTTCCGGCCAGAACTTGCTATGACTGAGCGCCTCCACGATCCGGCCCAAGGCCAAATCGTTGTCGGCGATTTGGGCCCGGGGACTCGGAAACTTTTCCCGGGTTCCTCCCGTGTGGTCGTTGGGGAGGAAAATCAGTGAGAATGCCGGAAAATTTCCGTCGTCCTCAAAACGGTGAAGTTCGCGAATGAACTCGGCGGCTCGGACCACATCGGGAACCCGGAGGTCCCAGCCCACGGCATCGGAATCGCTGATGGAGCGGAGGGACTCGATGGACGGCGTGGAACGCGCGATCGTCTCCTGACTCTGACGTTGATAATCGTACCAGAAATCGAGCCACTCCGGCTCACCTTTGTGATCCGATTTATGACGCCATCCGGAACCGCTGAGCATCCATTCACCGTAGTTCCGAAAGCTCCTTCCGCTGGCCCTGGCTCTGTCCCAGATGAAACCGGAGGAGGTCCAGGAAAGGGCGTCCACCGCGTCCGCACCCTTGCCCCCGGAATAACTCCGGGGATATCCGGCGGTCAATTGTCGTTCGGTGTATTCGTTGGCGAGACCGCTGTCGGTCCATTGATGACCATCGGCGCTCTGGACCCCGGAACAGTAGGTGTTGTCGAGCAGGACAAATTCGCGGGCGATCTTGTGCTGATTCGGCGTGGTGGTCTCACCAAACGTGCAGAACTTTGGATTTCCGTTGCCCTGCGGCAGGTCGCCCAGCACCTGATCGTAGGTCCGGTTTTCCTTGATGATATAAACGACATGCTGGAACACGCTCGGTTCTCCGACGCGTTCCGGCACCGGACGGGCGGGCTGGTTTGGACGAGGCAGATGTCGGGCGTTGATCAGCCGGGGATACCGCAGGTTTTCCAGGGCGTTGCGGGTCATGGACCGGAGTTCTCCCTTCGTGGGAAGCGGCACCAGCGAGATGGCACCATAAAAGGAATGACTGGTCAGTTGGACCTCCTCGCCGGGTTTGAATCGTTGGATGGCACCGAGTCCCTTGATATTGGCGACGCACAACGTTTCGGAAGGCTTATGGAAGGCCACCGCTCCGGGAAACCAACCCACAGGAATCAGCCCCCGAAGGTGTGAGCCGTTTCGTCGCGGATCGAAGCGAATCACCGCAATCGCATTTTGCGATCCATTGCCAACATAGAGCTCCCGTCCATTGGGGTTGAAAGCGAGGGCATTCGGTTGTGCGCCGAACGGATCGCCGGGGTCGTGGCGAACAGAGACCCGTTCGACCACCGCATCGGTCTTTGCATCAATCACGCTCAGGGTGTCGCTGCCGGTATTGGCGACGACGACAAATTTCTGGTCGGGTGAAACTGCCAGAGCCGTGGGATGGAGTTGGACCAAAACCTCCGTTGCGGGGCGGTCGGTTTCCAGGTGGACGACGGTCACCGAACCTGAATTGGCAATGAAACGAACCGGGTCGACCCGAACCGTGGAGTCACGCCCGGCGGGCGCCGTGAGATCCCCAGCACCCGGCAGTGGCCCTCCCACATTGCTGACAAACGCCTTGTTTCCCACCAGGACCACCTCAAAAGGAGCGACGCCCGTTGCCCAGGATCTCAGGAGCCTGCCGGTATCCGCCTCAAATTCCAGCAGGCGGTTGCTGATGTTCCCAGCGACATACAGCCGCCGTCCGTCCAAAGAAACGGCCAGGCCGGTGGGCGCATCCTTCCTGCCGTCTCCAAACGGGGGCAGGGGAATCGCTCGGGGAACGGGGGAGACGTTGGTTCCCTCGACGGTGAATGCGCGGACCGTTCCATCATCAGTCGAGAGGAAAAGTTGATGGCCATCCGGGGAAAAGAGGAGGCCGGTCAACCCGATTTCGACGGTAGGGGAGCCTTTCCCGGGGGATGGGCCGGTAAGGGAGCACCGCTGAAGCTCTTTTCCTGTGACGGGGTCCAGGAAGACCAGGACGTTTTGCTTTCCTGCGGTGACCAGGAGATGTTGGTCGGGGCTTAGCGCGAGCACCTGGGGCCGCATTCCGGGAAGTTCCACCTGAATGCCGGCGGGCGTCAGCAATTGACCGGTTGGAATCACATAGCGATCGGTTCCGTCGATCCCCACGCGGCTGACCGGATGGCTTCCATTGCCATCAAATCCGCGGGACGGGGTGCAACCAGCCAGCAAGCTCCAGGCCATCAGAACAAACAGGGCACCGACCGGTGCCCTCCTGAAAGGCCCGGCGATGCCCGGTGAGCCGGTTGGAACAGGGTCAAGTTGACGGTCGCGGACGATCACTTCTAAGGCTACGGATGGGCTTTCGTGGGCGTCAACCGGGAAACCTGTGGTTGGGTGGGTCCCTGTTCCCTCAGGCTGACGCCGGCCCCGGGAGGCCGTATTACCGTCCGTTTGAGGAAAACCGCACATCGAACGCCAGGCGATGGTCATAGTCGTGCTTCAGCAGCCCCAATTCCTTGAGAATATCCGCCTCCGCCTTCAAGCGTTTCTCATCCCAGACGCCTTGAATTTCGCCCTTTGTGGGATCGCCCAGAACGAAGTTTCCGTCCTTCAGGGCACGCCAGGAATACTCCATCTTGGAGGGGTTTAATTCCGGGTTCAGTCGCAGGAGTTCGCGGTCCACCTCGGCCGGGTGGGAAAGGTATTCCTTCCAGCCTTGCAGGGTGGCCGTCACGAAAGCGCGAACCGCCTCCGGATGCTGCTCGAGGAAGGAGCGAGAGGTGACCAGAACCCGGTACGGTTTGAATCGATCGTCTTCAATCGCCAGGGTCCGGGTTTTGATTCCGGCTTCGCGGGCAAAGTATGGCTCGGAGGTGACGAAGCACTGCATAATGACGTTCGTGTCATGGATGAAGTTGGCAATGCTTTGGGTGGAAGGGCTTTCCCGGAGGTGCGTCAGCCCGTAGCGTTTCCGGACGTATTGCAGCCAGACGGCTCCCGGGGTGGCTGTGACGGTTCGTCCTTCCAGATCCTCGAATCGGCGGACCGGTGAGCCCTCATGCACCAGGATCGCCTGGGGATCATGCTGCATGACGGCAGAGACGGCCACCAGGGGGAGTCCCTTGGATGCCTGAATCAACACGTCGCCCGAGGTGCTGAGCAGAAATTCCAAGCGCCCGGTCAAAAGGCGCTGGATGGGTCCGTTATTGGGACCTCCAGGGATGATCTCCACGTCCAAACCGGCGGCTCGATAGTAACCCTTGAGTTGGGCGCAATAATAACCACCCCGCTCCGGATCCGGATACCAGTCGGTCAGGAGACGGATCCGGGTCATTTCCTCGGCACGGAGCTGAAGGGGAGTGATGCCGGTCCCTGCGAACAGGACCAAGACGAGTCCCGATAGGAGGGCACGTAGTCTTCCAAAGAACAGCTTATCGCCCGCCCATGCGACGCCAACAGACGCCATTGAAATAAAGTGGTTCTCTGCGCTTTCTGAGCTCTCTGCGGTTCGATTCTTGCGCACTGTCCTGCGGATCAACCACGGAGAACTCAGAGAAAGAAGGATGGGGTGATGGGGCTGACGCGCACCGGTCCAAACCGCACGCCGTCTGACCCACGCCCGCCGCGCGATTGAGATCCAGTTATATCCTGCCTGCCCCCGGAGCAGCGCGGGTGGGGTGCTGCCGTTTCCTCGAGGCAGAAAACCGATCAACGGATATCGGGGCTTCATTGGATATAGCTTTTAAGGATTGGGTTTTCGCGGCTATCGGACGCTTTGTTGAAGTCGATGGGCCGCCTTGCGGTGTTTCGAGAGAAGTTCCTCGAGGTTCACTCCAACGAGTTGACCGTCCCGGACGCGCACGTTGCCCTCAACCAGCAGGGTGTG
>CAIPFS010000302.1 GCA_903864375.1 uncultured Verrucomicrobiota bacterium | reverse complement strand
GGCCTTATGCCAAGAAAGCGGTTCGGGCGGGCACGGTCGAGGAACTCCCAATCGGTGACTACGACGTGGTGTTGCACTACGGGAATCATTCCGAAGGCGGGAAATTCCGGATTTCCGAACGCCAGACGAACCGACTTTCCCTCCGGGCAAACTTCGGCTTCCTGCGGCTGACCTCGGAACCGCCCGACGCCGAGTTCGAGCTTCAGCTCAAATCGTCCGGACAAACCAGCACCGGCAAATTCCCTTCGTTGTTGGGCTATCTGTCGCCGGGTGCCTATCACCTGATTTCCCATCGCGGAAGGTACCAACTCGAACAAGACATCGTCGTCCGGGCGGCGGATACCAATGAGGTTGCTGTCAAATTCCGGTACGGGAAACTGACCGTCACGAGCGAACCTCTCGGTGCTAATGTGTGGGTTTCCGGAACGTTGATCGGTACGACACCGCAAACAGTCGCCGAGGTGATTCCGGGCAAGTACGCAGTTCGCTTCCAAAAAGACGGATTCGATGTGCGGGATATCGAAGTTACGGTGGATGGCGAGTCCGAGGCGAAGGCATCGGTGGCACTCGTCAATACCAAGTACCGAGTGTCGATGGAGGCCGCGAAGCAAGACCAACAAGCGGGACGATTTCGTTCCGCACTTCGGAATTTGCAGGAGGCGCTTGCCGCGCAGCCCAGTGACATGGCCGTGAAGGCGCAAATGCCTGCAATTCAATCGGCTGCGTACCGGGAGCAAGCTGAAGAATTGGTGAATCAGAACGACCTGGCTGGAGCCCTGAAAACCTTGGCCGAGGTGCGAAAACTCCTGCCCGATGACAAGGAGATTGAGGCAATGGAGGCGACTCTTTCGCGGAGAAAGCAGGCTGGAGATGCCGCAACCGCAGTCCAGCAGAACGCGCGAGCACTTACCGACCGGAAGCTGAGGGCGAAGCAAGGGTTCGAGCAATTGATGACCGAGGAACCGTCTTCAGCACTGTTCCCGAATATGCTGTGGCACACTTCAAAATCAATCGACGATGTGTTCAGCGCGTTGGGAAGGGTCGGCGCTGCCAAGTCGGACTGGAAAATCACTAAGACCTCTGTGCGTGACGCCAATGAATTGGGGGTGAAGCTCGGATCGCTGTCAAAGTTGTTTGGTTGGGGTAGCTACGGTCGCTTGCACGCATTCGTCATCGCCCCCGGGCAAACGGAGATTCGTGTGAAACTTTTCGGCTTTGCACCTGGAACCGGCGGACCGGAACCGATCACCGATCTGGGTGTCATTCAAAACACAATGTTCCAACTGAAAGACCTCTTGGGCAAAGAATTAGGAGGGGATCTCAAGTGAAGTGAGCGCTATGAAAGACGAAAGCACACCTTCCAAAATGAGTTTGGTTTCGCCGCTTGAAGATTCATTTTGGTCCGACCCCAACAACATGGGGAACTGGCTCCGGTACATGTGGCGCGGACCGGAGCCGAAGGTCGTCCTCGATCTGGGACAGGTTTACCCGGGCCAAAAGTTTTCACCGAAGACTTTTTATCAGGGAATCATTGAAGCGGTGGAGCGGTTGAAAATTCCAGGTGTCAAGATCGGGCCGGTCGCCATTCATGAGGGTAGTCGGTTCTCGCCGTTCCGTGTGTACTTGCAGATTCGCAGGGAGTTCAGCGAGTTTCTGGTTTGTGCCGCCCCGGTAGGGGAGTCGTTTTTTGTTACGGTTCGACGAATTGACCGCTACCCACACGTCAAGTGGTTCCACTATCTTATCGCCTTTTGCCTTTTCGCCGGAGTGGCGACGACGTTGGGCTGGTTCTCCGGTTTGGAATCCGGGGCGATTGCTGTGGCAGTGCTGGTTGCCTTTGTCTGGTCTGTGATGCGTTTTGCGGCGAAGGGGGCAAGTGAATGGCTTTCTGAGCATTTGCACGAGGTGCCAATACTTGGTCCGCTGTACCTGCGGTGGTTTCGGCCCGACACCTACTACCGGCAGGATTTGCACGGCGCGTTCCTGGCGTTGGTTGACGGAGCGGTGATGGAGGCCATCCAGGAATTGGATGGCGGCCAACCGTTCAGACCACCCATTGAACGCCAGGGCGGCCCGCAGGCCAAACGGCTGCATGAGATTGGATGATTAGCATCGGGCAACAATACGCCGACGCCCTGACGCAGCAGTTTTATCGTTGGGAGCTTCGTGGCCGGGGGTG
>CAIPFS010000301.1 GCA_903864375.1 uncultured Verrucomicrobiota bacterium | reverse complement strand
GGGAGCGGCGTCCCGCCGGTTTCCCATGGAACGATCATCGCCGCGCTCGCGGAGGAACGAGAATGAGGCCGAGCGAGAGGTCCGCGCTTCGGGGGCGAGTCTTGAAAAGACCCATCCTTCAACGCCGATGTTCGCCCGGAGGCTACAGACTACCGTTTTTTAACGGCCCAGAACGGCCCGCCGGATGATGTCGTAGACGTCCGTGGAACGAATGGTGGAACTGGGGGCCTGCATGGGACCGGTGATCAACGGCCAGTCCGCGGGATCCGCGGGCCGGGCTCCATGGGAGCCCCTGACCAGGGTCGCATCGGTCGGGATTACGTCCATCAACATCCGGAATCCGAGTTTCTTCTGCAGTAGCCGCCAAGCGATCTTCAGCTTCACCAGCGGAATGCCGGGATCGAGGAACAGTTCCACCGGGTCGTATCCCGGCTTTCGATGGATATCCACGCATCGGGCAAAATCCGGTGCCCGGGTCTCATCGTCCCAATAATAATAAGTAAACCAGGCGTCCTCTTTTGAAACGGCCACCAGGTCACCCGCCCGGAGATGGTCGATACCGTGACGCCGTTTTTCCTCGGGGCCCAGAATCTCCGCCACGCCCGGGGTCTCTTTCAGAAGTTGCCGGACTGCTGGTTCCAGATGGGGTTTGTTGATGTAAATGTGGGCAACCTGGTGGTCGGCCACGGCAAAGACGGAGGAATTTCCGGCGTCCAATATCTCCCGTCCCAGTTCCTCCTTCAGCGTCAACCAGCCCTGCTGCCGGAACATCCGGTTCAGATGGATGGGAGTATTGACGGCGGTGATGCCGTATTCGCTGAGGATCAGGACCTGCACCTGATGTTCCGCATAGAAGTCGAGGAGTTCTCCCACCAGGGTGTCGATCAGCCGGAGGTCCGCGTCGATCGCCGGGGAGTCGGGCCCAAGTCTTTGAAGATTGTAATCGAGGTGCGGCAGGTAAACGAAGCTGAGGGTGGGCGAATAGTTTGTTTCAGTCCATCGGGAGGAGCCAGCGATCCAGCGGCTGGCGGCGTCTGGCCCTCCCTGGGGGGATTGTTGACCGGCTGCAGGTCCCCAGAAAGTGGCGAAGGGAAACTCCCCCAATTCCTTCTTCACCGCCGGGCGGATGTCGTAGGGCCAGCTGTAAACGTCAAAGAGTTTGCGTCCGTCCGCTGGATAGGCGGGGCGGGGGGTGATGGAGTAATCGGCGGTGGAATACATATTGTACCACCAGAACAGCTGGGCACAGGTGAAGCCCGGAACCTCGGCTCGCAACTGGTCCCAAATCTTCGGGGCCGTGACCACATGGTTCGATTGCTTCCAGAACTGGACCTCGGCGAGTTCCCGATGGTACCAGCCGTTGGCCACGATGCCGTGGTCGGCCGGGGTCCTGCCGGTCAGGTAGTCCGATTGGGCGGTGCAGGTGACGCCGGGAAAGGCGGGTTCAATGGTGGCCGAGGGAAACCGGGCCAGGTGGGCGGCAATCCGGGGGGTGGACGAACCCACCAACCGACGGGTCAGACCGACCACGTTCAGAACGGCGACGCGCGGCATGGGGATGGGTCAGGCGGCCGCCCACCGATTTTCAGAGCTCCGGCTGGCGAAACGGTCGCGAAGTTCAAAGAGGGATTGGCGCACCAGGGGCAGATTCATGTCGTGGACTTCGAACCCAATGCCGATGTCGCGAAGCAGGGTGATGGTCAGTTCGCCGCCGAGGTGTTCACGAAATTCCTCGAGGCCTGCAACCACCAGAAGCTGGCCCTGACCGTCCTCATGGAGCAGTTCCTGGGCATGCAGTTCATAGCCGAGGGCGAGCAGGAGGTTGAGGACCCTCTCGCAGGCCCGGGCAGAAAGGTAGCCACTCATGCGGGAGTAGATCACATCGAGGGCCATGCCGATGGCGACGGCCTCGCCGTGGCGGATGCGAAACTCGGAGATTTGTTCGAGCTTGTGGGCGGCCCAGTGGCCAAAGTCCAGGGGACGGGCGCTTCCCATTTCGAACGGATCGCCGCTGGTGGCGATATGATTGAGGTGAAGCTCCGCACTGCGAAAGATCAGGCGTTGCATGGCGGCCGGTTCAAATGCCGCGAGGGCTGGGGCGTCGACCTCCAATTGTCCGAAGAAATCCGCATCACGAATGCAGGCCACCTTGACCGCCTCGACGTAGCCGGAGCGCTTGTCGCGGGCCGGGAGGGTTTCGAGGAAGCGAAAGTCGTTGATGACGGCGTAGGGCGGGGCAAACGTGCCGACAAAGTTCTTCTTCCCGAAGCCATTGATGCCGTTTTTCACTCCCACCCCTGAGTCATCCTGGGCCAGTGTGGTGGTGGGAAGCCGGACCAGCCGGACGCCGCGATGGGCGGTGGACGCGGCAAGTCCGACCATGTCCAGCAGAGCCCCACCGCCGATGGCGAGGATGTAGTTGTGTCGGTCGATGTGGTACCGGTCAACCAGGGCGTGAATCTCGGAGACCCGGAAATAGGCGTTTTTCACCGCTTCGCCGCCGATGATCAAAACCGGTGCGGCCACGAGCTGGAGGGCGGGGGCGTGGTGGCGAAAATAGGCTTCGATATCGGATGTCAGGCCCGGGTTGGCCAGAGCCACTGATTCATCCAGAATGACCAGCACTTTCGACGAGCGACGGAAGCCCTCCTGGGCGGGCTCATTCAGAACCGTGCGCAGCAGCGGGTTTTCGATGGCAAAAACCCCATGGGTGAAGTGGACCTGGTGGCGCCAGCGCACTTCGATGGTTTGTTCAATCGAGGCCATATCCCGAAGACAAGGTTCGCATTACCCGATTTGGACGCGATTCGCAGCGGCAAAATTTAGGCAATTTCCCGGGCGTCGATCCAGAAGGATGCCTCATAGGTGGCTCCCGGCGGCAATACCGTGACACAGCCGTCGGGTCGGCTGAAGGAATTGGGCAGTGCGGACCACGGTTCCAGACAATAGAAGCGGTCGATCGTGTTTCGCGACCAGAGGGCAAAGAAGCGGCATTCCGGGGCACCGGAATAGTTCATGATGGCCTCAACACCGGCACCCGGGTCCACCAAGGTGACTTCGGGAGTTGCGAGGTCTCCCAGCAGAATCGTCCCGCTGACGTCGACACCGACGCTCAGGTCCTGGGCGGGAAACGGCTCGGTGAAGAAGGACTCGGACAAACCGACCGGATTGTACCGTGTGGCTCGGGGAACCCGGACGAAGCAGCGGTTGCGCTCGCCGCCGGGTCCCAGGGGAACGGAGAAATACGGATGAAAGCCGGAGCTGAACGGAAGGGGCTGTGCGTCGCGATTTTCCACTCGTTGCTCCCAGTGCAGGCGTCCCTCCACCAGCCGGTAGGTGAGCTGGTAGCGGAAGGCGAAGGGATAGCTCGGACG
>CAIPFS010000300.1 GCA_903864375.1 uncultured Verrucomicrobiota bacterium | reverse complement strand
TGTTCCGGGTCTCCAAGGCAAGAGGATTTTGCGGTGGATTTCGCTACTCGTTCGTCGGAGTCGGTAAATCTTCAATCGTTCCTGGAGTGGGACGCCGGAGGGCATCGAGAACTTCACCCAACTCTTCAAGATCGTGAACTGCCTGAATCTGGTTTTCCGCCAGCGCAGCGCTGTAGGCCCGAATGGCCCGCCCTCCTGCAATCAGTGCCGTCTTTTGCGGTAGGAGCCGGCGAAGGCGGGCCAGTTCTTGCGGGATGAACGGGTCGTCTTCCGGATGGATGAGGCTGAGAGCGACGACCCGCGCTGACTGAACTTGTGCGATCCGGGAGATCTCTTCGGCGGGCAAAGATGTCCCAGCATACGTGACCCGCCAGCCAAGAACCGATGCGGAGGCGGCAACGAGGGCGGCCCCGAGTTCATGCAGTTGTCCTGCTGGTGTTGTCGCAACCAGGAGAGGTGCAGAGGGGGACAGCGCGAATGGGCGAACCATCTTTCCCAGGAATGTGCGGATGGTGGCTGTTGCGAGATGCTCGTGAGCCGCGTGCAGACGACCCTGCCGCCACTCTTGTCCGATATTTTCCGCCAGCGGTCCGATGACTTTTCCCAGGAGTCCGATTTGACCCACCTCCAGGATCGCGGCTTCCAGGATCGATTCAAGGCGGTGGAGGTCCATTTCCTGAACGGCAGCCAGAGCCCGGGTAATGATCTCGTGCGTTGATTGAGAAACGGTTGCGCGTTCTGCAGTTGGTGTGGGCCGCGCGACCTGAGCCCCCTCGTCGCTGATCAATTGGTTCAGCTGTTCGTCATTGAGATGAGCCAGCTTGCCGATGCTGTGGCCTTGCTCGGTCAATCGACGCAGGCGCTGTAATCTCACGACGTCGGCATCGGAGTAGATGCGTTGGTTTCCCCGCGAACGGCGGGGTTGGACGGTCGAATATCGCTTCTCCCAGACACGGATGACATGGCAGCTGAGCCCGGTCCGTTCGGAAACTGTGCGAATGGAAAGTGGTAGGTCGGCGAGCGACATGAATTTCAGTTCTAGGCTGAAGGAGTTGGGACTCACGTCAAGCAGACCCCCAATACCCTGACCCGTTTATCGGCTGATTTCTATGAATGTCAAAATACATGGACAAAACATTGACACCTTCGACAAAAAGTAGACAAATTAATGCGCCGGGGATGAAAGCATCCAGCAAAACTGATAAACAGGCCTTTGGGGTTAACGACTACGACCATGAAAAAACGCACTCCTCCCGAAAAGTCAGGTTCTGGCATCGGTCATCCGCCCTCTGTTGACTCTCTGAGGTCCAAGGGAGGGGCGAAACGGACGACTGCAGAAGTACCGCGTTCCACAACGGTGGATGTGCCTGCGGATGGAGTTCCGTTTGAAAGCAAGAGTGCCTTGACCCTTTACCTAAGGGATGCTGTGGAAATCCCACTTTTGACGGTGGAAGAGGAGATCGTGCTGGCGGCCCGAATCAAGGCAGGGGACGCGGCGGCCCGGGAGCATATGATTCGGGCCAACCTCCGGCTGGTGGTCAAGATAGCCCGGGATTATGACGGATTTGGTCTTCCCCTTCTCGACTTGATCAACGAGGGCAACATCGGGTTGATGAAGGGGGTGGAGCGGTTTGATCCGGCGAAGGGTGGAAAGCTCTCGACCTATGCCTCCTGGTGGATCAAGCAGTCCATCAAACGAGCCCTGGCGAACCAGTCCAAGACCATTCGACTCCCGGTGCACCTGGTGGACAAGATTGCCCGGATGAAGCGGGCGTCCGCGGAGTTGCGGGAGTTATTGGGCCATGAACCGACGGATGAAGATTTGGCGGATGAATTGGACGTGCCTGTCCGTAAAATTCGGGCGTGGCAACGAGCGTCATTGAAAACGGCCTCATTGGATGCCCCTTTGACCGACCTGGATTCCAGCAAGCTATCGGATTTGGTGCCTGACGATGGGCTTCAGGACCCCTATCAGCAACTGGAGGAGGAAACCACACATTCCATGTTGCGCAATTTCCTGGGCATTCTTGACTCCCGGGAACTGGCAATTCTGGAAGAGCGTTTTGGACTTTCGGGAGGCAAGGAAAAGACGCTGGACGAAATTGGCCATCGATTTGGGGTGACCCGTGAGCGCATCCGGCAGCTTCAAAATATTGCTTTGGCGAAATTGCGGGAACGGATTGAACGGCACGAAGCGGTGCAGGAACCCGGTCATTCGCATCCTTTCCTCCGGTCAGTCTTCCAGGATGACCACAGCCGCTGAATGGCCGTCGGTGTGAGTGAGGCTGAGGAAGGTACGCCTGCCTCCGAGTCTTCCAAAAACTTCCAAGCCCCGCCCATGGAAGGCCAGGGCGGGAGCCGCGTTTTGAGCTCGGAGGATTTCCAGGTCCAGCCATCCCAGTTGTTTTCCAATTCCAACCCCCAGGGCTTTGCTCGCTGCTTCTTTTGCTGCGAATCGGGCAGCGACGTGTGGAGATGGATTCTTGTGGGATCGACAATATTCCCATTCAGCAGGAAGGAGGATGCGGCGGGCGAACTGTTCGCCGAACCGGTCCAAGGCTAGGGCAATTCGTCGATTTTCGACCCAATCAAGACCAACGCCGAGGATCACGATGCCTTGTATTGGGCGATAGCGGCCAGGAAGTCACGTACCGCGGATTCTATACCGGTAAAGATTGCCTGACTCACAATACTGTGCCCGATGTTGAGTTCCTCCAAATGGGGGACGAGGTGAATCAGCCCAAGATTTTCCAGAGTCAGCCCATGGCCTGCGTTCACTTTGAGTCCGGCCCCGTGTGCCTGCCGTGCGGCAGTTATCAGGCGTTCCAGTTCATATTGGCGGGGTGCCTTATGGTTGTAGGCCTCGGCATAGGCGCCGGTGTGGAGTTCGATGAAGCCGGCGCCCGACTCGGCTGCTGCGTCGATCTCGCGGGGGTCTGGCGCTATAAACAACGAGACATCAATGCCGGCTTCACCGAGGCGCTTTCGGGTTTCTGTGATTGCGAAAAGATTTGCGGCCACAGCCAGACCACCCTCGGTGGTCACTTCCTCGCGGCGTTCCGGGACGAGGCAGACAATCTCTGGACGCACCGCAAGCGCGAACTCCACCATGCCGGGGGTGTTGGCCATCTCCAGGTTCAAGCGGGTCGCAATCGATTTTCTGAGCCGCAGGATATCCCCGTCGACGATATGACGCCGGTCCTCCCGCAAATGTGCAGTGATTCCATGGCATCCGGCTCGTTCGCAAGCGAGTGCTGCCGCCACCGGGTCGGGTTCGCTCCGGCTGGTTTCCTCGCGATTCCGGTAGCGGGCCTGCCGAAGGGTGGCCACGTGATCAATATTGACGCCCAGTTTAAGCATGGATGGAAGGCTAGGGGGCCGGGTTTGACTTTCCCCAGCTCCGGGCGGGGAGGCTGTCCCAATCGAGCCAGGTCGCCAATATGGCCATTTCAGCACTGGTCAGGCCGATGGGGGAAGTCCGGTGGAACGTGATTTCGTGGGGGCCTGAGATGACACCTTCGGTCAAACTGGTGATGGCTCCGGGCGTGGAGGTCGTCAGCCACG
>CAIPFS010000299.1 GCA_903864375.1 uncultured Verrucomicrobiota bacterium | reverse complement strand
GATTTAACCCCATAGCAGTGACCGCATATGTGGATTAAAAAGTAGCCCAGGGCGCGAAGGCCCAAATGCTCATATGCGTATGTGATTGTCGACTCAATAGCAAAAATGGATTTATCGCCTATAGTCATAACTACTTGTTACTGTAACCGCTTTAGTATGTTATTGGGAATTTCATTGGGCTGAATTGGATCATTTCCTCCGGTTCGCACTCGGCGGATAATCCTTCAGCCACTTTTCAGGTGAATCCCCCAAGTCCCTTCCGGTCACCGCACGTAGGCGGCCAATTATCGCAGCGACGGCGTTGGAACGGGCAGCTTCGACTACCCTGTCAAGTTGCGTGCCAACCAATTGCTTTGAACCGGACGGGTAATAGTTAACCACCTGTTCCAGCTGTCCCGATAGCCTCTGGGGGTCCTTCGTCGCATTCGCTGAAGCCCTCGTCCACTCGAAAAGTCTGACTTGGTCATCCGCGAACGCGACTCTCAATTTCAATGTTGTGTATTTTACAGCGAAGAAGGCAGTAATGCCGCTAGACAGAATGACCAACGACCAGAGCATGAGTTTTACATGAGGGCCGGATGATGTTTTTGCAACTGTTATCATCAGAAAGCAATGGGTTGTTAGTTGCAGTCGAGGCCACAGTTCTTGGCGGCTGAGCTTGCCCCAATATCAGACCACTTATTAGGCAAAATAAGTCATGGTCTCGGGGGCGTTGCGGTTTGATTGTTTTTGTTATGCTCGTTGGGAAGGAAGACTTGGATATCCCAGGTTATAGGCCCGGTATTCATAGTGTACGAGTTCAGGGCTGACTAAGTGCGTCAAGTTGTCGTTTTAGTTGGGTGACCTCAACGCAAAGCTCAGAAGCTTCGTTCGGCATCTTGGTCAAGAATACATAGTTGCTTAGAAGGCTCTCGCCGGCGGTGACAAAGCTGGTAATCAGTTCGGCCAAATCGGCATCTACAACCGGACCAACGCGATTTAACGGAGCATCTCCGTGTGGCTTTTATTGTCGGCGATATCCGCGTTCTGTACTTACTGGTGTTTTACTTCGGAATTCTCCAGCCGATAAAAACAGCGTAAGTGGCTTTCAATCAGTAAGTTATCGAAGTGGCGGAGAGGGTGGGATTCGAACCCACGGTAGGGATTAGCTACACGCGCTTTCCAGGCGCGCGCCTTAGACCACTCAGCCACCTCTCCGCCCGAACCGCGACTTTGACCCAGATGAACCCCGGGATGCAATCGGATTTCCTTCGGACTCGATCCTTCCCTTCTTCAGAAACCAATGGCCGTGTTGGTGCGACCGCATTGCGGGCAGCGGGACCGTTCTTCGCCCGGGTCGTCCGTGTACACCAGTCCACAGCCCTCGCACCGAAACAGGTCGTCGGCCCGTCGTGCAGCCCGGATTTTCCGGAGCCGGAATTCGTCCACCACCAGGAAAAGGCCGAGGACTCCCAGCAATCCGATGACCAGAAAGGCGACGAAGGTTTCCGGAGGCATACTCAGGGGGCGGGTGAGCGGGTGTGCCAGTGGAAAACAAGCCATTCCCATCCCACCACGTCGCCGCGGTCGGCCGCCAGGGACTGACCCGGGGGAAGGGGCTCAAATCGCGCCCGTCGGGCCAGTTCCATGGCGGCTTCATCAGCCACCGCCAGGCCATTGCTGTCGATCAACCGGGCGGAGATGACTTCTCCGAATGCGGTGACCGCGACCTCGATGAGGGTCGGACGGAGGATGTCGGTGGTGGTCCAGGTGGGGGGAATGATGGGACTGGTGAGTTTTCGTCCAGGCATCCGGGTTTCAACCCACGAGGCTTCGGGCAACAACCGGGAGGCCATCCGTTCGCCGGTCAGGCGAATTGGGGGTTGCGGAAGATGCGGTGGCTCCGGGGGTGGAAAGGTGGGAAGGCGGATTTCCGGGGAAGGCTTCATCCAGACGGCCGCCTCCTTGTATTCGGTGGGTCGGTATTCGGCCCTGGGGATGGCCGCCTCGGCGGACCTGCTAAAGGCATCCCGACCGGGAAGCGCCAGATAGGTGGGGTCGGCACCGGGGAACTCGTCAGAGAGATTGGGAGAAAGGGCGGATGACGCGGGTAATTCCAATCGCAGGGGGTTCGGCAAGGGTGGCGGTGGGGACCCGGGCCATTTGGAAAAACGAATCAGGAGGAATGCCTGGATCAGGAAGACCAGACCGCTGACGAGTCCCCATCGGACGGGGCTCCAACCAGTGACCACCGACGGACCACGTGACGAGGGGGAGCGATGCCAGCCGAAGGATTCCGGCCCGGACGGGGCGGAGGGTGAGGGAAGGCTGGTCACGGTGGAGGACGTCGGGTGTGGAGGACCAGGGAACGGATGCCCGCCGCCCGGGCGGCTTCCGCCAGTTCGTGACATCGGGCCAGGGGAACGCGGGTATCGGCGTCCACCAGGAGGGTTTGCGGTGCATCGGGCATGCCGGCCAGGGTCATGAGGTTGGTTCGAAGCGTGCCCAGGTCGAGACGTTGATTCTGGAAGTAAAACTGGCTCTGGGCATCGATCACCACGATGAAGAGCCGCTCGCCCGCCCGTGCCGCCGACGGGGCATTGGAGGTGGGAAGTTCGATCCGGGTGCCGCGGGGAAGAACGAGGAATTCGTGAAACAGAAAGAAGAAGGCGAGCGGGAGCAGCAGGCAGACCCAGGGGGCGGCCGGCCAGACGATCGCCAGCCGTCGGGTCGTCCGCGGCAGGGGGCGCAGCAGGTTGCCATCCGAAGGTCTCATGGCACCACCAGCGGCTGGGTGGGGGCGTGGGCATTGCCTGAAGGAATGGACGGATTGGATGGACCGCCACTGCCACCATTGCCGCCATCCTGGGTCAACAATTTCAAGGCTTCGTCACCCGCCCGTTCGAGGTCGCGCTGCAAGTGGTCGATTTTGGCAATGAGGTAGTTGTGAGCGGACTGTCCGACCACCGCCAATCCCACCCCCAGGGCCGCGGAGTACAGGGCGCTCAGCACGCCGCCGAACAGTTCTCCCGGGGCGGCATAGCCGGCAGCGAAGCCGGGTTCCATGGTCCCGGGCTGGCGCAACTCACTGAAGACACCGGCGAACCCCAGGAGGGTTCCTAGTACTCCCAGCAACGGGGCGATTTGGGTGATGGTGGCCAGGAAGGGCAGCCGCGCCTCAAGGATCGGCATCTCGCGACGTCCGGCTTCGTGGACGGCCTCGGCAATGCGCTCCCGCCCTCCGTCACGGGCGAGGATGGCTGCCTTCACGAGTCGGGCCACCGGCCCGGGAGTGGCCTCGCAGATGGAAAGCGCCTCCAGCACATTGTCGCGCTTCAAAACCGTGCGAACACCGGCAAGAAATTGAGCGAAATCGATTTGCTCGCGCCGGTAGAGCAGGATGCGCTCGATGGTCACGGCCACGGTGATGGCCGTCAGGAACAACAACAGCCAGAAGACAATGCCGTAGCCAGCCAGGCCGGAGGCCATGGTGGAACGGACGGGCGCGGGGTTTTCCCCCAAAGCAATAAGGACGCCAAGCATCCCGTCCGTTATAGGCGGGGTGCGCATGCGGGTAAAGGGAGGAACAGGGGGGCCTGAAGGCGGCATTCTTTCGGACGAAGGATTATCCGCTTGCCACCGCGGGGTTCCGCCCCGCCAATACGCCGCTCAAATGAAACCGTATCAGGCCGTCATTTTCGACATGGATGGAGTCATCATCGACAGCGAGCCGCGTCATGAGCGTGCGTTTCGCGAGATATTTGACGAGTTGGGGTACGGTGACTCGCATGGGGTCCATTTTCCGGACTATTATGGGCGTTCCGACCTGGCCTTGTGGACGGATTTCATCGCCCGACATCAGCCCCCTCAGCCGCTGGCTGACCTGACGGCGCTCAAGCAAAACCGGTTCATCGATCTGATTCGCCGGGAGACACCCATTTTTCCAGGGGTTCCAAACCTCGTCCGGCGACTGGCGGACGTCACTCCCCTGGCCGTCGCTTCAGGGTCGTTGCACGCGGTGATTGAGGTGGTCCTGGGGATGGAGGGGCTTAGACCTCATTTTTCGCAGGTCGTCAGTGTGGAGGATGTGGGGCGTCCGAAGCCCTTTCCGGATGTTTTCCTGAGGGCTGCGGAGCGGTTGGGTGTTGCCCCCGGGGATTGTGTGGTGATTGAAGATTCGGCGGCCGGGGTCCGCGCCGGAAAACAGGCGGGCATGCGGGTGGTTGCCATCACGAATTCATTGCCCCCATCGGCGTTGACCGAGGCGGATGAAGTGGTGTCCACCTACGACGACATTGCCCGGTTGTTGTTGTAACCGCCGGCGGGGGAAGAAAAGTAGAAGCGGCGGGACGCCGCTTCCACCTTGTGCCGCCGACGTGGCCCACCCTTTTACCCGGAAATGAGCCGAGAAATGAGGTGATCGGATTGCCTGTTGGTTCCCCAGGGCATCCTTTCCTTCCGGCGCTGTCACCTTCCCGGCTGAACGGGTGGGCCTATGTCAGTCCTGCCGCCTCGCGGGCCCGGGTGAGGATGGGTCGGGCGGCCGTGCGGGCGCGTTCGGCGCCGCTGCGCAGCAGCGCGTGAACGTGGTCCAGATCGGATGCCAGCTCGGCGCGCCGCTGACGGGCCGGCGCAAAATAATCCCAGTAATGTGCGAACAGGGCCTTTTTCACATCGCCGTAGCCGGTGCCTCCGATGCGCAATTTTTCCTCCCATTCCGCTGCCACCGCTGCGGGAGCCACCAGCTTGAGCAATTGGATGGCATTGTTTTTCCCGGCATCGGGCTTGGGTTCGGCGGGAAGCCGGCTGTCGGTTTGAATGGCCATGATTTTCTTTCGGATGGCCTTCTCATCGCCGAAGAGCTCAATCGTGTTTCCGTAACTCTTGCTCATCTTTTGGCCATCGGTTCCGGGGACGAGGGCGACCTCTTCGCGAATGCGCGGTTCGGGAACCACGAAGGTCTCGCCGTACAACAGATTGAATTTGATGGCGATATCGCGGGTGACTTCCAGGTGTTGCTTCTGGTCCTTGCCGACCGGAACGATGTGGGAACCGTAGAGCAGGATGTCGGCAGCCATCAGCACCGGGTAGGCAAACAAACCGTGGTTGACAGCTCCGGCATCGCCATCTGCAAGTCGGGCGATCTTGTCCTTGTAGCTGTGGCATCGCTCCAACAATCCCATGGGGGTCACGGTGGAGAGAATCCATGCCAGTTCCGTATGCTCCGGCGTATCGGATTGTTTCCAGAAAATGCATCGGGCCGGGTCGAGTCCGCAGGCCAGGAAATCGAGGGCCACATCCAGGGTGTATTGCCGCCGGAGCCTGGCATCCGTCAGCGAGGTCATGGAGTGGTAGTCGGCAATGAAATAGAAGGCCTCCCCTTCGTTCTGGAGTCCGATGGCCGGAAGCATGGCTCCAAAGTAGTTGCCGAGGTGCAACGCACCGCTGGGCTGGATGCCCGTGAGAATTCGCATGCGGGGAGTGGAAGGGATGGGGCCGGGAACAGGAAAGCAAATTACGCCAGACCCGGCAGCCCCCGAGGGGGCAGAAGCCGGTGTCAACGCCGACCTGGCCATACCCGATTCCTTCCCGGTTTTACCACGCTCTATTTCCAAAGCTATAAGCCCAATCCATTCGCCATGGACTCCGGCTGAGCCGTGATCAGCGTCGCGCCGGGATTCAATCCTCAAGGTTCCTGGCCACATTCAGTCCCGCTTTCTGGACGGTGGATGTGGGCAATCAAGGGCAATATTTTAGATTGATTCAGGTTCCCTGAGTAATCTCAGGGCTTCGATCTGGGTATTTCTCCTTATGGAGACCGTCCTGACACTTCGGTATTCACCCGGGATGCCTGAAGTCACTGAGGTTTCGACTATGAATCTCCGGAGGTTTGTCTGGTGTCACGGACTGGACCATCGGAGTACCTTTGACAACCGGACGGATGTGGCTCGCCCCTTCGTCCCATATCCCCTTCTGGCCGCATGGGATTCCTCACCCGCGGCCGTTGTCGACGTGTATTGGAGGAGCGACCGTCGTTTGTTTCTGTCCGTGGACCGCCAGCGATGGAACTGGTGTGCCATCTGCCCGGGACAGCGATGGCAATCCGGCGCGGTTCGAGATGGAATTCCAGAGTTCATCGAGTTTCAAAGGCTCCCGGCCCGGAGAATCCGGGAAAAAGTTGCCGTGCGGGTTTTTGACCCCGATTCCGGCGATTGCCGGGTAAGGGAGGGACGGTTCGGCGCATGAGCCCCGGTGCCCGGCAGAAGTCCATTTCACCCTCCCGGAATGTGATTTTTTCTGAAATGAAACCGTGTAACCTTTTTTCGGCCTGGTGCGTCCAGCCACCCGTGAACTTGAGACAGTTCCTGTGGCTTCACCATCTGGAGATGCGGAGTGTTTTCGATTCTCAACCGGATCTGGCCCGGCCACCGGTCCCTTATCCATTGCTGGCGGCGCAGACTGCCCGGCCCGACTCCGTCATCGATGTCTATTGGCGCAAAGACCGGCAGCTTTACCTTTCCGTGGAACGATCCACCTGGCGATGGTGTCTTGTGGCGGCGGGGCGGCGTTGGCAGACGGGAGAATTGAAGGACGGTCTTCCATCCCTCGACGAATTTCAGGGCCACCCGCGTCGTCTGTTGGGTGGACGATGGGAGCGGACGCGGACGCCCGAACCCCATCGGCGCTGTCGCGGGCGACGGTTGTTGTCCGCCGATATTGAGTAGGCGGGTACCTGACCCATCAGCGGATGATATCTCTTTATGGCATTCCTCTGGGGCAGGTGGAGTGGCCGTGCTACGAGGAGGAGTCTTTCAGCCCTCAAACTTGGAGTTCCTCACTCTGAATTCGCCAGTCGCTTTCATCGCCAGATATCCATCCTTCATCGGTGTTCCACCGAAATAGACTCCCGGTCAGGGCACCGCGTTGATCGTGCCGTAGTATTCCAGGGGGAACGGCTTTCCCGCGCCCGTTTGCAGGTTTGCCCGCACCATGACTTGCATGACGGTTGGAATCCGGCCCAACTCGATTTGAACTGATTTTCCATCGGGTCCGGGCTGGACGGACCGAATTTCCACGACGTCGCCCTTCAGTTCCCCCTTTTTTCCGGTCTGATGTTGCGGGTTGGAAACGGAATACAAATCGGACCCGTACTGGCTGCTCCAATGGTAATTCCACCATTGGACGCTCCAATTGCCGGGGTCGGCCAACGTCCCGGCATCCATGGCCTGGCCAAATTGGAATTCGAGTCCGTTCTGATGGACGGCAAGACCGGTCACGACCGGGAATTCACCACCGGTCCAGCGCACCCGATGCAACGCGCCGTCATTCGCGGCGGTGGTCTGCCATCCCTTCAGCCCGGCGATCCAGAGCGAGCCATCGCCAGGATTTGAGCGTCCCCGCATGGCGGATGATTCAAAGCGCCAGGGCAGGGGAACAACCCCGCCTTGCAGGGTTCCACCGACCGATTGGGTCAAGACCTGAAAGGCCCGGCATTTGCCATAACTGAGATGAAACAAACTTCCCCCCAGCGGACCGAAGCGCGGGTCGGCCCAGACCTGGGACCCGGATGAATTGTCGACGGCATAGGGAAGCCAGCAGAGGGGGGAATCGGGTGCGGTGGGCGGGGTCTCACGGTGGTCCATTCCCATGGCACCGTAAAAGCCACCGGCCTTGATCCAATTCAACCGACAGACCGGGGTCCAGATGCCTTCGTTGTCGCTGCAAACCAACTCATCCCGGGGGCTCATTCCCGATCCGTTGGGGGCCCGCAAACCCGTCGCATACCGGTTCAATTGAAGTCCGTCCGACGAGACCTTCACGACGCAACCATTGTGGGCGCCGGTCGGATCCCAATACTCCGTCCCCAGCAGCGGGCCTCCCTTGGTGAAGAAGAAATTCCCCTGAGAATCCGCCTGAAGATCGAGGGCGAACTCATGAAAGTTGGGGGTGACACTGACGTCGTTATTGAAATTGGCGATTTCGTCGGGCTCGCCATCGCCATCGATATCGTCGAGGCGGGCGATTTGGTCGCGACAGAGGACAAAGATGTGACCGTCACGGATTTTGAGTCCGAGCGGTTGGAAAAGTCCGGCGGCCAGTCGTTTCCAGGTGACCTGACCCAGATCTCCCGTGAGTCCGAAAACCAGCCACACATCGCCGCTCCAGGTGCAGACCGCCGCCGACCGGCCATCCGCAAAAAAGTCGAATCCGCTGGGACGCATCCAGGCTTTCCAAGGGTTCGGGTTGGGCATGGGCAGACTATCGATGACGTAGCCTCCCGTGGCCGGACCCAATCGCCCCGGGATGGAGAGGGTGGTGTCAAATCGGGGCTTCCAATTGACCTTGGCGTCGGCCAGCCGGGCTGCCGATACCAGGGCGGCCACCGTCCTCGACCCGATGGCATCGGATTTGGGACGCCATTGTTCCCGCTGATTCAGTTCAACGCGTCCGACCGTCAGGGTGAAGACCTCTTCCTTCACCGTCGGAGGCAGCTCCAGGGTAAGCCTCGTTCCGGTGATGATTTTCCAGCGGGCGCCGTGCGGTACGCGATCGAGAAAAGCCGCGTTTTTCCCCAGAAAGACAAAGGGAGAGTCGGCGGCGGAGTACCTTCCATCAAAAGCCGTATGGTCGCGGTACTCCAACCGATCTTCGGTGACCAAAAGCGATAGCGATTGCTGATGCGGTCCCACGGCGATGGAGCGAACGAAGACTGGGGTCGGGCCAATGACTTCCGATGAGGGAGCTTCGAAAAGGGTCGCATCGCCGACACTGTAATGGAGGACACCCCGACCATCGGCGCGTATCAGGCCGAGGTAATGCGCCTGCTCCCGGGGAATCGGGACGTACGGCTCGATCCGGCGGTCGCGCCAATCCCCCTCGACGGCCCATCCGGGGCCGTGCGAGGTGCCGAGAAGCACGCCGCCGGTCAGTGCGGGTCGGGACTTTTCCGGGGGCCGATGGGTGCCATCAAAGGGAGTACCCATCCGCCGGAATTCGCCGCCGGAAGTGGCAGCGGCCCAACGCAATTCGGCCGTGTCAAAGGTGGCGTGAACGGGTCCCAACGTGAACGTGATCCCCTTGAGGACGATGCCGTCGAGGTCTTCACCATTTTTCGACCAGGGCAGGGTGACCGAGGAGGCCAGCCAGTTGCCGTAGTTCATGGCATCCCAGGGTGGGATTTCCTCCGCCAGCAGACCCAGTGATGTGCAGAGCATTCCCCACAAAATTCCGACGCGCATGGCTCGAGGCTGCGGGGAGCCGGAGGGACGGGCAAGGGCAATTGAAAAAGGGGCGGTCCTGCGGACGGCCCATTGGCTTCGCCTGCTTCACAGGGTAGCGCAGACATTCTTGTCTGCCGTGCCGCCGACTTTCCAGTCGGCAGGGCTGGACCCCGTCCCCGAACGTCCCGGT
>CAIPFS010000298.1 GCA_903864375.1 uncultured Verrucomicrobiota bacterium | reverse complement strand
CACTGCGAAATCAGCGTGGTTAAGACCGCCTAAGGCTCGGCTGGAGCCTCGGTCCTGCGGACGGCCCATCGGCTTTGCCTATGCGACATCAGCGTGGTTCGGACCGCCTAAGGCTCGGCAGGAACCTCGCCCTACCGATGTAACTGATATTCAATGGGTTGCATCGATCATCAACAAAACCGCGGTAGGGCGAACCTCCCGGTGAGCCGCGACGGTCCAGACCGCCTGCAATGTCACCCGAAGGCCCTCAGTAGAGCTTTCGAAGATGGCTGGGAAGAATATTGGATTCGGAGCGGTACTTGGCCACCGTCCGGCGGGCAATCACGATGCCCCTGTTTTTCAGCTGGGCGACCAGATCCTCATCGGATAACGGGTGGCTCTTGTCCTCACCGGCGATCAGTTCGTTCAGAATGTTCTTCACACTGGTGTTGGACATCGAATCGCCCGTCGAAGTGTTCACGCCCGAGGTGAAAAAATACTTCATCTCAACGATGCCCTGCGGCGTCTGCATGTATTTGCCAGAAACCGCCCGGCTGACGGTGGTCTCATGCACGCCCACGACCTCGGCCACCTGAACCATGGTCATGGGCTTGAGGTGGGCGACGCCCTGCTCCAGGAATTCCCTCTGACGCGCAACAATCTCGCGGGCGATGTTGAGAATGGTGCTTTGACGCTGATGAATGCTCTTAATCAGGAACTTGCCGGCCTTGATCTTCTCGCGAATGTATTCCCGGACTTCCTGGGAGGTCTCGGCCTGGCTGAGAAGGTCCTTGTATTGATTGCTGATGCGCAACCTGGGCAGGTTGTCGTCGTTGACCAGGACGGTGAACTCTCCGTCCTTTTCGCGAACCACCGTGACTTCCGGCGCCACGTACTGGCTGTCGTCGGCGGCATAGACCTGCCCCGGACGCGGCTCCAATTGGGCTATGCGTTCGGCCAGTTCCTGGGCTTCGTTGGCGGTGATTCCCAGGTGACGGGCAATTTCCGGGAAACGACGTTTTCCCAGCGCCTCCATATGGTCCCGGATGATCAGATATTCGGACGAGTCCTGTCGACCGGCCCGCTCCAGCTGCAGCAGCAGGCATTCCCGAAGGTCGCGAGCCCCCACACCGGGAGGATGAAAGGACTGAACCACCTTAAGGGCGGCCTGAAGTTCCTCCAGGGAGATGCCGGTGGAAAAGGTCAATTCCTCCAGCCTGGGCTGAAGGTAGCCCCGATCGTCGATATTGCCGACCAGGAGTTCGGCCACCTGACGGGACCGGGCGTCCAGGTCCGCCATTCGAACCTGCTCAAGCAACTCGGTTTGCAGCGAGGTCTCCGCCGTCAACGTGTCGAACATGAACTGGCGGCGTTCCTCGTCCTCGGCGGAATAGCGCTGGCTGGAATTGGCGGCCGAGAAATGGTCGCGCCATTCCTGGTCCATCTGAATCAGGCGCTGGATTTCCGCATCAAACTGGTCGACGGGCCCCTCGTGTGCATTTTCGGTGGCCGGATCGTAGCGGGTGTCGGCAGGGGGCTCGGTGGGATCCAGCTGGGCGTTGGCCTGATCCGCCACCCGTTCCCGATCTTCTGCCGTCACCTCCCCGGTGTCATCGGCCTCAAGGATGGGATTTTGATGCAATTCCTGCTGAATCAATGTCTGCAGTTCCTGAACAGGGGCTTGCAACAGTGCCAGCGATTGCTGGAGCTGCGGCGACAGCACCATTTGCTGCGAAAGCCGCTGCGAAAGATGGAGCCCCTGTGACATTGAGACCAATGGTACCGTGGCTTGTGAGGAAAACAAGACTTGGCGCGAAGCGTGCTTGCCGGGCGGATTCCAATCCGTAACGTCGGGCTGTGTCGGTTCGGTTTACGATTCTTGGGAGCGGCAGCAGTGGCAATTGCGCCTATCTGGAGGCAGGAGAGACGCGTCTATTGATCGATGCCGGCTTCAGCGGACGACAGATTCGTGAACGCCTGGCCACTTTGGGGCGGGTGGCGGAGGGGTTGAGCGGCATCCTGATCACCCACGAACATGGCGACCATATCTGCGGTTTGGGTCCTCTCTGCGGCAAGACGGGAATTCCTGTCTACACCAATCGACTCACGCAGGAAGCCATCCAACGTCAATTTCCGGAGACCCGCTTCAATTTCCGCCGATTTGAGACGGGCAATCAGTTCTGCCTGGGCTCCGTGGGGGTTCAAACCTTTGCCATCCCGCACGATGCGGTGGATCCGGTGGGATTCCTCCTCCAGACCAGCTCCGGCAACATTGGTTTCCTGACGGACCTGGGCCACGTGACCAAATTGATCTTCGAGCGGGTGCGCACGGCCAATCTGCTGGTGCTCGAGGCGAATCATGACCTTGCCTTGCTGCAGGCGGATACCCGTCGCCCCTGGAGCACCAAACAACGGATTCTCTCCCGGCACGGGCACCTCTCCAATACGGCGGCCGCCGAAGCGGCAGCCCAGCTGGCTCACCCCCGCTTGGAACGGGTCTATCTGGGCCACTTGAGCCGGGATTGCAACAAACCGGAACTCGCTCACCGGGAAGTGTCGCGCAAACTCGCGGGCATCGGCGCCGACCACATCCAGGTGGAAAACACCGACCAGGATCGTCCGTGCCCCACGGTTGAACTCGCCCTGAGGATCGCAACTCCCTCCCCAACACCCACGGCAGAGGCCCCGTTTGTTCTCGCGTAGAACGTGGGCGCCTACCATCGACAGCAACGGGTCCCGGGCAGTCCCCGTCCACCCTCCCAAAGTCAGGCACTTAAAAATCGGCTGCCCCATTCCCCAGAAACCGTTATTCTGCCCAGCCGATGGATTGGTGGGCCGCTCTTGACCTTGCCGGATTCCGCGCTGTCAATCAGACGTGGTCGAATCCGATTTTTGACCGTGTGCTGCCGTTCTTCAGCGGCAATTCCTTGTTCGGGCCTGTGGTGGTCCTGCTGGTGGCGTGGCTGTGTTGCTGCGGCGGATTCAAGGGACGGATTTATCTTCTGGTATTGGTCGTGGCGTTGCTGGTGGGTGATCAGGCGGTGGTGGGACCGCTAAAGCACTCGGTGGGCCGGGCACGACCTTACGTTACCGTTATAGAAACTGAACTGAGGACGGGACGGGGCAGCGACTATGCCTCCTTTCCCAGTTCCCACTCAGCGAATGCGGCCTGCGTCGCGACGGTCACCCTGTTATTCTTCCGACGAAGCAGGACCCCTGCGTTGGCCATCGCCGGATTGGTGGGACTGTCACGGGTGTACCTGGGGGCTCATTATCCACTCGATGTTCTGGGGGGATGGGCGATTGGAGCCACCGTGGGTCTGGCCACGGTCTTGGGGCTGGAGGCGGTCTGGCAAAGCGGTGGTCGCAAGGTTTTTCCTCTCTGGTGGCGTCGCCATCCGTCGCTGCTGGGATACGCCTCGTCGTCACCCCAACCCTTCGAGCCGACGGTCACAGAGGACGCCCATTGGGTCCGGGCGGGTGGAGTGCTTCTGGTGGCGATCCTCGCGTTTCGATGGATATACCTCGGACTGGGCACCATCGAATTGAGTGAGGATGAAGCCTACCAATGGGTCTGGTCGAAGCATCTGGATTGGTCCTACTACAGCAAGCCGCCGGGGATCGCCCTGGCGCAATGGATCGGCACCCACCTGGCGGGCGACACCGAACTCGGAGTGCGTTTGATGTCGCCACTTTTGGCATCCGGCGTGGGCTTCCTTTTGCTCCGGTTCCTGGCACAGCTCACCAGTGGGCGGACCGCATTTTGTTTTTTGCTGGCGGTGCTCGCAACCCCGCTCCTGGCCGTCGGTTCCATCCTCATCACCATCGATCCCCTTCTGGTCGCCTGCTGGATGGTGGCCCTATTGACTGGCTGGAAAGCATGGCAGACTCAATCACTGCGCTGGTGGGCTCTGACTGGGATTGCCTGGGGTGGAGCGTTCCTTTGCAAGTTCGCCTCCCCGTTCCTTTGGGCCTCCTGGTTCATCTTCGCCATGGCCCATCCCCCGGCACGGGCCGTATTTCGGCGTCCGGGATTTTGGCTGGCTCTGGCGATCAATCTGGTCTGCACCGTGCCCGTGATCGGATGGAACATGGCTCACCATTGGCCGACGATTCATCATCTAGCCGACCGGTCCGGATTATCTGAACCGTGGTACTTCAAACCGGATTTCCTGTTTGATTTCCTACTGGTGGTCCCGTTGCTACTCAACCCGTTCTTCTTTGCTGCCATCGTCCATGCTTCGATCCTCGGCTTTCGGCGATGGTGGGGGCAGCGACGAACTGCCATTGAACCGTGCGCACGTCCGGTGCTGCTCTATTTTTGGTGCTTTGGCGGACCCCTGTTTCTCTTTTATCTGCTGTACACGCTCCGTGCTCGTGTTCAGCCCAATTGGATTGCGGCCTCGATCTTGCCCTTGATGTTGTTTGCCGCTGTGTTCTGGCACCGACGGGCTCAGGACGGCGATCGCACGGGAAAACGATATCTCACCGCCGGGTTGGCTCTCGGACTGCCCATTTTGGTTTTTCTCCACGAGACAAATCTGGCGCAACGAGTTCTAGGCCATCCGCTTCCGGCAAAATTGGAGCCCCTCAAACGGGTGCGCGGCTACCGGGACCTTGCCCGCCAGGTAGGAGAACAACGAACTCGTTTGGAGCAGGAAACGGGAAAACCGACCTTCATCATCGCCGATCACTACGGAAGAACAGGTCTCCTGAGCTTCTACCTTTTGGAGGCCAAGGCCACCGTGGGAACGGACCATCCCCTGGTCGTGGTCCGGTCGAGTGACACCCCTGAAAATCAGTTCTGGTTTTGGCCGGAGTACCGCTATTCGTCCCGTCACGGAGCCAACGCTATTTACGTCATGGAAGCGGACCAGGAACAGGCTGTCCCCGAGCGACTTGCCGGGGAATTCAAAACAGTGACCAGTCTTGGCCTGTTCGACGTCATCGTCCGCGGACGACGGTTTCACCGGGTGCAGCTTTTCGCATGCCGTGACCTCCATTGAGAACCTGGTCGAGGTTGCTTCTCCATCCCGGGCACGATTCAACGTCCGGGCCTTCGACCTCCACACCACGCTCTCGAGCGGCCAGACGTTTCGATGGAGGTCGACCAACACCGGCTGGACGGGAGTGGTCGCCGGGCGTCCGGTCATCCTTCGTCCATCGGACAACGGGATTGAAGCGGCAGCGACCGTTCCCGTTGCCGACTGGAATTGGCTGACGAGGTACCTCCGGCTGGACGACGATTTCGAAGCGGTGGTGCGCAGCTTTCCCGACGATGAACCCATGCGGGCGGCATTGGCAGCCTGCAACGGCCTGCGTTTGGTTCGCCAGCCCGCTTGGGAATGCCTGGTCAGCTTCATTTGCTCGTCCACCAAGCAGATTGTGCAGATCGAACAATGCATCGAACTGCTTTCGCAGCGGTTCGGTTCGCCTTTGGTTCCATTTCCGGGAAACGAACCGGTTTGGGACTTTCCGACACCGGAACAACTGATGATGGCCGGTGAGGCGAGCCTTCGCGCCTGCAAACTCGGCTTTCGGGCACCCTACGTCCTCGCGGCCGCACAGTCGGTCCACGATGGCCGGTTGAATCTTTCCGAACTGGAATCCATGACCACCGCCCAGGCCCGGGCGGCATTGATGGCCCTTCCAGGAGTCGGTCCCAAGATTGCCGATTGCGTGCTGCTGTTTGCCTATGGGCGGCAGGATGCCTTTCCGCTGGATGTCTGGATCCTGAGGGGGCTGGCCGCCCTCTACTTTCCTCGCCGACGCCCCTCCCCGAAGCGTCTCCGAGACTTTGCTGACACCTATTTCGGTCCTTGGGCCGGGTACGCACAACAGTACCTCTTCCACTACGCCCGGCGGCATCGTCCCGACCTGCGGATACGAAAAACCGAGACAGCCTAAAGAACCGTTTGAAGGTTTTGGGATTGGTTGGACCGGGCTTTCAGCCCTCCTTCGTTATCAATAACGTGACCTGGACCGTTGGCCCCGGCTGGGATATTACCGCGCCTTTGGGTTGAGATCACAACTAAGGGACAGGTCATTCGTCATAAAAACTCAAAGCCTAAGGCCCGTTTCAATCCTTTCTGGCCAACGGCCCAGGCTCGGTGACACCGACCAAGTTGACTTTAGATCGGGAGAGGTGGCGATCCGTGCAATGATTTGGGACGTGCTCCTGCAAGTCCCTGTATCGATTTCAACCACCGTCGCCAGCACATGACCTCACCCGTTCGTCCGGAGGTGGAAAAATATCGACCAGTGACCTGTCCCTTAGTCGAGGACCTTGAATTCGGGCGTTGGCAATTTGTCCCAAACGCGGTTTCTTCCGGGGTGCGAAGCATCGATGTCCTTCTGGTTCCGGCAGAGTTTCAACGACTCCCGGAGCGCAACTTGAGCCGGACGGTTTGTGTGGTGTTTGATGTCCTGAGGGCCACCTCCACCATGCTCGAGGCGTTTGCCAATGGAGCCTCGGCCATCCGACCCGGCATCGATATCCGGGAGGTTCTGGCCTGGCATCAGGAATGGCCAGACGCATTGTTGGCGGGTGAAAGGGATGGCCTGCGCATCGGCCCTCATTTGACCGGCGGAATCGCTTTTGACCTCGGCAATTCACCACGGGAGTTCACCCGCGACCGGGTCTGGGACCGGCGGATTCTAATGACCACCTCCAATGGGACCCGCGCATTGCGGGCCTGCCAGGGGGCGGCCGCAGTCTGGATAGCCTCCTTCGGAAATCTCGGCGCCGTTGCCCGCAGAATTCTGATGTCCCCACCGGAGGAACTGATACTGGTCTGCTCGGGCACCCAGGAATCCCTGGCCTATGAAGACGTCCTTGGCGCCGGCGCGCTCATGGACCGCCTGGCCTCCGGAATCAACGGCGCCCGGATCGACGATTCGGCACATCTGGTTCTCCATGCCTTCCAATCCGGGAAAACCAACCTGCTGGGAGCATTATCCGCCAGTCGTAATGGACGCCGGCTTTTAAGTCTTCCGGAATTGGCGGACGACGTCCCGATTTGTCTGACCCCCGACCGGTTTCAGTTCGTTCCCGAAATGAATGACCGGGGCGTGCTCCAGTGCCTCGGTTCGGAGGCGACGACCCTCGCCTGACCCTGACCGACCACTTCGGCAGGTCACCCCGGTTCCCTTCCCTGCTCGCGGGCGGCTCGTGCAGAACGACAACTGACCTGTCCCTCTGTTTGGTTCCGGCATGGACTTTTTTCCGGCGGTCACCCATTTTCATCCTTCAACCCGCGCCCATTCCGTTCTCTGATTCGCCCATGCGCGCCCTTCAATTGGTCCAACCCGGGGAATTTCGCTACATCGACGTCTCGGAACCGCCCCCGCCCGGCCCCGGGCAGGCCCTGATTCGAGTTCATCGCGTTGGAATTTGTGGCACCGATTACGGTGGCTACCTCGGCAAGATGCCCTTTTACAGTTATCCGCGGATACCCGGGCACGAGCTGGGCGTCGAAGTCGTGGCGGTCGGTCCCGGAGTGACGCATGTTCTTCCCGGCGACCGTTGCTCGGTTGAGCCGTACATCAATTGCCAGACCTGCTCCTCCTGCCGACGCGGCTTCACCAATTGCTGTGAGAATCATCAGACCCTGGGAGTCCATTGTGATGGCGGGCTTCAACGGCATTTGATCGTGCCGGCCCGCAAACTGCATCCCGCCCCGGAATTGACCTTCGACCAGGCTGCCCTCGTCGAGACCCTCGCCATCGGCTGTCATGCCGTGCATCGCAGCAGCCTGAAAGCCGGTGAAACGGTGCTGGTGATCGGTGCTGGCCCCATTGGGCTGTCGGTCATCGAGTTCACTCGTCTGACCGGGGCACGGACCGTGGTCATGGATACCAATCCGCAGCGACTGGCTTTTGTCCGCGACAACCTGGGAGTCGACGAGACCATCCTGAGCACCGGCGAGGGGGCGGAGGGGAAGCAGTTGGAATCACTGACCGATGGAGAGCGTGCTCATGTCGTGGTGGATGCGACGGGTTCCCATCAGTCAATGAGCCAGGCCCTCCAGTACTGCGCCTTCGCAGGACGCCTCGTCTATGTGGGAATCACTCAAAAGGAATTGTCGTTTCCGCATGCCCTCATGCATCGCCGGGAGATCTCCATTCTGGCGAGCCGCAACGCCTTGTCGGCGGATTTCCCCCGAATCATCTCCCTGATCGGCTCCGGAAAAATCGATACCCGCCCCTGGCTCACCCATCAAGCAGGCTTCGAGGAGCTGGCCGCCGTATTCCCCACCTGGTTGAACCCGGCCACCGGCGTGATTAAGGCGGTGACCCACCTCGAATAGACACCCCAACCGAAGCCCCAACCGACAGAATCGTGTGAAACTTGATGCCCATCAGCATTTCTGGCGTTACTCCACTGAGGAATATCCATGGATTCCCGTCGGCAGCGCCCTACAGCGGGACTGGTTGCCCGCAGATCTTGAGGCCCTTCAGCGACCGCTGGGCTTTGACGGATCCATTGCCGTTCAGGCCCGCCAATCCGTGCAGGAATCCTGCTGGTTGCTTGAGCTTGCCGACGTGGATTCCCGCATCCTGGGTGTCGTGGGCTGGGTCGACCTTCGCAATGAAGCGGTGGAGGACGTCCTGGCCGAGTTGTCCAGTCACCATGGTTTTGTCGGGGTTCGTCACGTTGTCCAGGACGAACCCGATGACCAGTTTCTTGTCCGCCCGGAATTCGTTCGCGGACTCCGGAAACTGGCCGCTCACCGGCTGACCTACGACCTGCTGATTTACCCCCATCAATTGCCTGCTGCCATTGAATTGGTGCGGCTCCTTCCGGATCAACCGTTTGTCCTCGATCATCTGGCCAAACCCCGGATCAAGGCAGGCGAGCTATCGCCGTGGCGGGAACAAATCCGGGCTCTGGCTGAGTCCCCCAATGTCTGGTGCAAAGTTTCCGGAGTGGTGACCGAAGCGGATTGGAATGGCTGGAAACCCGACCATTTTTCACCGTATTTTGAGGTGGCTCTGGATGCTTTTGGACCTGGTCGGCTGATGTTCGGCTCCGACTGGCCGGTCTGCCAATTGGCCGGCGACTATACGGCGGTGCATGATCTGGCCTCCACGGCCTGGACCCGCCTTTCCGCTGACGAACGGACGGCCGTCTGGGGCGGCAATTGCGCCCGGTTTTACGGAGTGGCTTAGATTCGCCCTCTTCCAATCGTCTTCCCGATTAAGCCGAGTTGGCCACGAGCATCTTTCTCCAAAGGCTGTCCAGCAGGGTGGCTTCCTGATCGCTCAAATGCCGGGCAAAAAGCTCCTGGATGCCACGCTGATAGGCCGGCCACATCTGGCGCAGGGTGTCAATCCCGGCATCGGTCAGAATCACGTGGGCACCCCGCTTGTCCTCTTCACACGATTCCCGCCGAATCAGTTTCGACTCCTCCAGCCGGTCGACCAGTCGGGTCATACCGCTTCGGCTGAGCAAGACCCTATCCGCCAGATCTGACACCCGCAGCGACCGACCCTTGGCTTCATAAAGGGCAAAGAGCGCGTCATACCAGGTCAACGGGGGCAGATTTCCCGCGGCAAGCCGCGCCTCAATCTGCGCCACGACGCGTGCATGCACGGTCAGAAGGCCGCGCCAGGAGTCCAAGTGTTTGGGGCCTAGTATCGTTGGCACGATTTCATGTGGCAGAAAATAGTTGCTCATGCAACTAAATGATGACATGTAGTTGCTCATGCAATTACATTCACTTTTCCGTACGACTTCGAACATCGCTCCTCTCGTTGCGCGCCTTGCTCTCGGCTTTGTCATGCTGCCGCATGGATTGCAGAAAACAGTCGGGTGCTTTCAGGGGCCCGGGTTCACCGGGGCAATGCATCACCTTCATGAGCACTATGGCGTCCCACCCCTTCTCGCGTTCCTCGCGATTGCTGCCGAATCCGCCGGTTCTGTCGCGTTGATCCTGGGGCTCGGCACCCGGGTCGCCGCCTTTGGCATCGGCGTCACCATGTTGGTCGCCGGTTTGCTTGTGCATTGGAAGGCCGGCTTCTTCATGAACTGGTTCGGAACCCAGTCGGGCGAGGGGTACGAGTATCACCTGCTCGCCATTGGGCTCTCAGTCGTTCTGACCATGACCGGAGGGGGAGCGGTTTCCATGGACCGTTGGCTGGTCCGATGGTTCACCCGCACCGCCTTCCCGGCATCCGCAGAATCCCCTCGATGAACGCACCATGGACGAGCGAAACCCGACAGAGGGACAGGTCATCTGTTATTCGTTTCATGAGGAGGTAAACCGCATCCATTCCGAAAAGCCTTGCAGCGAAACGGTCGCCCCCTATCCTGACTGTCCGCCTGGTGTCGCGTGTGCGATCCCGTATGAGGCTGAGAAACAGTGTTCAACCATCAACCTAACTTCAAACCACTGTCGCTTTCGGGCGGCACGTTGGAGTAGGGCACGGAGCCTTCGCTCAAGGCCGCCTTACCCGCGGACCTTCTTCGATTCCCCCGTTGCATTCACCCGTTAGTTTTGTTTTCTATGGCAGTGACTACGCAGTCTTTCGCCGAGATGTTGAGGCAGTACGAGCGCCCACTTCAGACCGGCCAAATCGTCAAAGGAACCATCATCGAAGTCCGACCCAAGGAAGTCCTTGT
>CAIPFS010000297.1 GCA_903864375.1 uncultured Verrucomicrobiota bacterium | reverse complement strand
CCGTGGTGATTCCCGCCCTCAAGCATTGCGATTACGCCATCATCAATGAGTACGAGGCCGGTCAGGTCACTGGTTTCAAAATCCGCAAGGAAACCGGCCTCGACACCGTGTCCCTCCGGCATGCCGCCGGTGCCATCCTCCAGTTCGGCGTCAAGGAACTCGTGGTGATTCATTTCCCAGAGGGATGCTTTGCCCGTACCCGCGACGGTAAAGACCATTGGCAGTCCTCGCTCAAGATACCGGACAAGGCCATCGCCGGTACCGCCGGGGCCGGGGATGCCTTTGCCGCCGGGGTCCTTTTGGGCCTGCACGAAGGGTGGGAGCTCGAACGTTGCCTCCTGACGGGGTGCCTCGCCGCCGGGGCCTCCCTGAGCGATCCGACCTGCACGGGCGGCATGAAGCCGCTCACCACCATTGAAGCCCTGAAAAAGAAATACGGGCTTCGTCCGCCGCTCGAACCGGACGACGAAGATTGATCATTCCCGGGCGGCTGACCGGACCGGCTTTTGGTTCACCGCATCGTTCAGGAACGAGACAAAGTCCGCCTTGAATTTTTCGCGTGACGGTTTGTGGATGTAGAGCATGTGTCCGGCTTCATAGTCGGTGATCCGTAGATTGGACCGTATCGCCGGGTTGAGATTCAGCCCGGCCACCACCAGTTCAGCCGCGTAAAATGGGGTCGCCAGGTCGTAGTAACTGCACGTCACCCAAACCTTCAGGTATGGATTACGGGTCATGGCTTTCCGCAGGTCCTCGCCTGTGTCCGGATAACCACCGCCCCCCTCACCGAAATGCCAGGGCTGGACGTTGGCCAGCGTTTCATACGGGAGATCACTCGAGAAACTCAGGTCTTTTCGGACGTAGTCGTTGAACGCCGCGGTGAAGGGACCCGCCACAGCTTCATCGCTGGGGTCATACTCTTCGGTGGCGTCGGTGCCTGGCTCATAACGGAAGCCGCTGAATCGCGAATCGAGGCGTCCCAGCATGCGACCGTCGTCCCGGAGCAATTGACCGAAAAACAAACTGTCGCTCACCTTGAGGTGATGCTGCAGCCAATAGGCGGTCGGCAGGCTGGTCAACCGGCTGAGACCCTCCGCCACCCGGGTTTGTTCCTCGGCCGACAATCCATCGCCATGCCGCAGGGCCAGCGAGTATTCGTTCCCGGCAAAGGCCCTGGCCTCGGCGGCCACCTGATGCACCGTCCTGGATTGGAGATCCGGCGACAGCTTTTTGTGATACCAGGCGGTCACGGCATAGCCGGGAAGAAAACCGACATAGGGCAGGTCATTTTGCGGCGCAAAGGACAGTGATCCAAAATTCAAGACCGACGACACCAGAACGATGCCGTTGAGATAAAGGCCGTACCGGGTCTGGAGGTATTCCGACAACCCAGCGGCCCGGGTGGTTCCGTAACTTTCGCCCACCAGAAGCTTCGGGGACAACCACCGCCCCTGCCGCGTGGTGTACAGACGGATGAATTCCCCGACACTGGCAATGTCCTCTTTCAGCCCGTGAAACTGTCCCGCCTCTTCCTTGGTGGTCGGACGACTGAATCCAGTGGAGACCGGATCGATAAAGACCAGGTCCGATTGATCGAGCCAGGTCGATTCGTTGTCCACCAGGCGATACGGAGGCGGCAAGGATTCCCCTTCATCCGTCAGGTCCGCCCGGCGCGGTGCCAGGCCTCCGAGGTGCAGCCAGACGGACGACGAACCCGGCCCGCCATTGAAGACGAAGGAGAGGGGCCGGGAGGCAACGTTGGTGACGTCGTCGAGGGTGTAGGCAACGAAAAACACCCGTGCCTTCGGCTTGAGTCCGTCCTTTGTCCGGCGGGCCTCCTTTTCCGCCGCGCCACCGGAGGCACCGGGCAGCGGTTTCCCCTCCTCCTCCTTCAAAAGCAGATAGCCGGCGGTGGCGTGGTATTTGATCGTCTGACCATGGAGGGTCACCATGTGGGCGGTGACGACCGGTGCCGGTTCGTCCTCGATTTTCGGGTCCTCTTTGGAGGCCGAGGCATCGGGCTTGTCATCGGCGTGCATCCCCGAGCCACCAAGGGTCAAAGCCAGCAACGCCAGGGTCATTCGCCGCCAGAATTTCCAACCAACCAATTCCATGCCTTGGGCCTACCGTAATTTCCTGCCGACAACAAGCTGGTTCGTTGATGAACCACTGGCCGGTGTTGGACGCGACCAGGGATAGGGCCGGTCGATGATCAAGGGTTTCCTCTGCTCACGAACTCACTTCAAAAACAACGGGCCGCAACGGCTAAACGATCATGACCTGCGTCGCACAATGCAGGCGCTGGCCCTGCGGCCACAAGAAAAGCGTGTTGGGTTGTACTTCGACGAGCGCCTAAACCGGCAGACTGCAAAGGACTTTAGCGGGCTTAGTTATTAGATCTTCATTACTTGGACTACCAAAAAGGCTGAGGTCTCCTGTGTCCCATTGATGAATGGTGATTTCTTTATCCGAGACCTTCAGCTTCCACATCCTGGCGTCAGGGCCTTCGGCCTTGTGAATGATATGAGCACCGAACTGGCGTTTTAAATAGCTGACGAGTTCATCACCTTGCCGCCAATTTGGGGCATCCGCCCAAGCCTCAAGCAGTCCATTCTCGTTACGGGTGAGTGTCAATTTCATACTGACGGCGGGGACTTCACCCCAGGGAAACAAGCCGCCTATCTCTGGATCAACGGGCAAAGGAATCGCTTCATCAGAGTATGAACGATTGTAAGCTCAGCAGTCGAGCCCCCCTCAGATTGATGCGACGCTTTCATTTGGACGACGGCCCGGGAAGACGGTTGAGCGTGTAGTAGGCGACATCATGGACCAGCGATTGTCCCTGGAGTCCCCGCACTCCGGGAAAATGCAGTTCATGGATATGGCCCGGAATCAATTCATCGACCACCAAACGCACCGTCAATCCGTCGTCGCTCACCGATGCCGATCGTATTTCGTGCCCGGCCTGCTCAATTTCAGGTCCACCGTAGGCCCCATAGTAATGGTGGGTGAAGGTCTCGAGTGAGTAGCTACGGACGTCCGCAGCAGTTGAAGGATCCACCGGCAGGGTGAACCGGAATTCAAATCCATTGGTCCGAATCCGGGTTGTCAACACCTCAAAGGGCGTTTTCCCCGTCCAATCAAGGCGCTGGAGGGCGTTGGGTGAAAGTCCCCGGACCGGCCAGCCCCGCTTGCTCCCGCCCACAAGGATATGTCCCTGCTTGGTCAGCATCCCGCCAATCAATCCGGTGGCAAACCCCTGTCGGAATGGATAGCAGGCACCCTGGTAGGCGCCGTCCACCACTTCCATTTCCGCCCGCATCACCAGGCTAAGGGTATAATCACCTACAAAAAATTGTCCGGCAAACGGGCCAAAACGGCCTTCGGAAACGTCCAACATAAGACCGGAGGCGCTCTGGCCCATCCGCTTATAAGGAAAGGTAACTGAAGGCAGTACCAACTGCGGTATACGCTTCGATTCGGTGTAACGCCGCGATTCTTCAGTTCCTTCGGGTTCAGTTGGAGACGGACCAAAACCGGGTGCCTTGTCCCACCATTTATTGCTGATGGGGTGTCCCATAAAGGCGCCCTTCCGCAATTGTTTCAACGTACAGGCGCTGCCCCAAGGCCCCTGGCTTTCCAAATAGAAGACGTCGCCCGCCGCATTGAATCCCACCCCACCAGGACTGCGCAATCCGCTGGCCATCGGTTCCCATCGTCCGTCTGGAAAATGTCGCAAAGCCCAACCCCGGAAAAGGCGATCCGAGGTGTAGCTATCGGTTAATCCGTGCACCGTCCAAATGGCCCCATCGCGATCAAATCCCGAGCCAAAGGTAAATTCATGTTCTCCACCCCAGGCCCAGGCGTCACTGACAGTTTCAAACCGGTCCGCGCGTCCATCCCCGTCGGTATCCAAAACGCGGGTCAATTCCGCCTGCTGGGTGGCGTAAAGAATGCCATCGCGCCATGCCAGCCCAAAGACCTCGGTCAATCCGTTCGCAAAGAGTTTCCACCGCGGTTGGGGTGGGTCTGATTCCAGACCGGTGACAAAATAGATCTCTCCCCGTCGCGTACCCACCGCAATCCGCCCATCGGGTAGTTCCAAAAGACTGCCCGCCTCAATCACGGCCTCGGGCGGGGTCGACAGCGTCACGATCCGGTAATATTCGGATTCCCGGTCGTTCGCCTCCATCGGAGGCAAGTCATCCGTGTTCAGGTTCTGCCGGGCTCTTTCCGCTCCTGAAATCGAAAGCCCGACTGAAAACACCGCTACAGTGCAAAGGAACACCGCGTTCATTCGTGAAGTATCCGGCCCTATCCAGCGCCGTCCTCCGGATTTTCTGGATTCACCAGACATAATTCACCTCCCATTCGCCGCTTTCCGAGATCGGTAGAATCAATTGCTGCTGGGCTCCACGCCCACGAACGACGGGAGAAATGCGGCCCTCGGTTTGAATGGTCAGCATTTGGTTCAACCGCCACCGATTTTCGCCAAGTGCTTCCAGGTTTCCTTGTGCCAACCGAAGGCAAAGACCGACCGGAATTGCTCCACTGAGCCGAAGATGACGGCGCAATCCCTTCTGCCCTTCGGCTTGAAATCCGCTCATGGCATCAGCCATTTCCAAGCCACCCCATCGATACTGGAAGGTGGGTTGCCGGGCAGCATCCAACTGGTAACCGGCCATACGAATTCCCAACTCTCGGGGTGCATTCGTTGGCCATGCGGCATTCAGATCGGGCAGGACGGCCAAGGCACTTCCTTTGGGGAATACGATGACATCGCTGCCCAGGGGACGAATCTGACCCATCCCCTGAACTGTCCAATGGGGACCCGCATTTAAGAAACGTCCACGCCACAGCAATGACAACCGCAATTCTTCGGCGTCAAAGGCAAGGTTGATCCCTCCTGGAAAACCGACCGCAATCGCTCTGAAACCGGCTTCCCACAGTTTGCCTCGATAGACCACCGGCTCACCTCCAACCACCAACTCGACGCCCTGTCGGCTCAATCCTTCTGGGAACTTTGCCCGCTCACCATCGCTGAGGTAACCCCAGATTGCCGCCAACTGGCGATCGGTGTCGCCAGCCAGAACCTCCTTCAACGGACTGACTCCATCGGGCCAAAATGCGGGCATCCGCGTGCCCGGGTTGTACCGATTTGGATCTCTCAGGAAGCGATGAAACCAATCGGGATTCAACCGCTGTCCGGTGGTCGTGAGGTCGAGAACCTGCAGGGCGTGAGCGGGTTGCCGGTTGAACCGATGGCAGGCAATGCACGAAAGCCCGTCGACACCGACCAATCTCCGACCCGCATCGCGTTGCGCGTCCAATGAGTCCTTCACCGCTGGCATGGCTCCGGGATGGCGGTCGAGTTCGATCAAGAGCGAACCAATGAAACCGACTTGATCAGCCCCAAAATGAGGCATTCGGGTTCTCAAATAGGGCCGTACCCGGGCGTTGCCACCCAAAACGTCCGCGAGCCATTCCGGTCGAATCTTGTCCCCGATTCCATCCAATCGAGGAGGAACCCGTCCTTCCTCCCCCAAATCCTCACCCGCTGAAGTAAAATAGGCGTCACGGTCCCGAGCGATCCCGCCGACACCGTCGCGCTCGTGGCAGACCAGGCATCGAAAACCGCTCAGTCCTCCGAGCAATCGGTCCGAGACCGAAGGCTGGGGTAATTCCGGGGTCGAGAACCACGCCAGCAAGCGGCGCATCTCGTCGCGTTCCTTTTCAGAGAAATGATAGTTGGGAGTGCCCACTGGTGGCGTCGAAGACAGGCATCCCTTCTCCGGGTTCAGGTGGCCCAGACCGGGGGCCCAGACATCAGCGCGCTCGTGGCACGTGCCGCAGTGAAGGGTGCCATAGAGTTCCCTGCCCCGCTCCACAAGAACCGGATCCACCTCGAAAGCCACGGCTGGAGACTCTGGTTCGATGCGGTTGTCGGCACGGAACGACGCGACGGGTAGGGGTTGCCGGGGGATTCCTGAACCTTCCCAGGAAATCTCCAAGCTCGGTGGCTCCTGCCCCCGTTGGACAAAATCGACCTGAACCTGATGTTCGCCCAACTCAAGATGGAGAGTGGCACTGGCTTCCGTTGCTTCCTTCTCCCAAGCCTCCTTGTCTTCAATCCAATGCCCGTCCACCGCCAAACGAGCCGCTCCCACTGCTTTCACGAAAAAGGTGTACGAGCCTCCGGATGCCATCGGCATCCAACCGCTCCACCGGAACTCGAGTCGTCCATCGTTGCCTGGAACTTTCAGGGAAAAATCCGCAACGGGAAGAGTCCGCACCGGCTCAGCGGTGTCCAATTCCTCCAATGAACGGAGACGCTCCCGATAAATGGCCACCTCCAGGGGAGAAAAATGGCGGGTTTCGCGGAGGAGATAATGTGCCAAATCGAATGCCTCGTCCGAGCGAAGTCCCATGGAAGGCATCCGCCCTCCGGGACGAGTTATTAACGGGTTAAGAAGAAATGCCTGGAGTCCCGGCAAGGTCCATTTTTCCACCAAGCGGGGAAATGCCACTTCACCCTCCCGTCCCTTCGCATCGAGGGGATGACACGCCACACAGCCGATCGACTGATACAGGCGCTCCCCACGCTTCACCGCCGCATGGTCAGGCGCCACGGGTGCCCAGGTCGAACGATTTGTCGCATAAAGATAGTGCGTCAATGCGGCGGCATCGGCTTCGCGTCGGGCGGATTCAAGACCATGCAGCAGGTCCGGCATTGTTGTGCCCGGAAAAATGGTCGAGGGATCGGCCAAATAGCTTTGCACCCACTTCGGGTTGACTCGTCCACCCAGCCCCTCCAATCGTGGAGCGGCGTTGTCCTTCAACCATAATGCCTGCATGTCGGTCGGTTTGTGACAGGAGCCACATCCCAAGTCCGAAAACCGGGCCAAACCATGGGCACGCTCCACTTCCGAGGGCGTCGGAGGCTCCGCAACACCGGAAATCAGCAAGAATCGATATATCAGAAGCAACAGGATTCTGGAGACTCGCCGGGAATAACCCACTGCACGGAAACAAACCCTTCGACGCGGGCGGACGAAGTTCGCTGACCCATGGACGTTCATCCTGATGCCTCAGCCGACGATGACGAGGGGTTCGCCCAGGATATCCATTTTAGTTTGAATCCCCAAGCCGGGCTCCAGCGAAGCCGCCATCCGACCATTGATCCGATGAGGAGCGCCGTCGGCAGTGCTGACCGTCACATAGCTATTAAAGTCCGTTGTGGTAAAGAGAAGCTCGGGCGGTGTGCTCTGGGCCAGATGGGCGATGGCAGCAGTCGCGATATCACCTCCCCAGCTATCCTCGAGGGTCATCGCGAGCCCCAGGCTCACACAAAGGTCGCGGGCCTGACGAATTCGGGTCAATCCACCAAACTTGCTGATTTTTAGGTTCACCACATCCATCGCCAGGTCGGCCTGCCCTCGGAGGAGCATGCCCAGATCATCCACATTTTCATCAAGGACAAATGGATGCGGGCATTG
>CAIPFS010000296.1 GCA_903864375.1 uncultured Verrucomicrobiota bacterium | reverse complement strand
GCTGGTGAGATGGGCGCCGCAACCCAGCTTCAGTCCGAGATCCTGGGCCAACACCCGGATATAGGTTCCCTTGGTGCAGACGATGTCAAAGTAGGCAAAAGGTTCCTCGTAATCCGTGATGTCAAATTTGTAGACGTGGATCAGCCGGGGTTTCCGCTCCACTTCCTTTCCCTGACGGGCCAGTTTGTGGAGGGCCACACCCTTGATTTTGATGGCGCTCACCATCGGAGGCACCTGATGGATGTCGCCAATAAAGGTCTTTGCCTCCTCCTCTAATTCCTCGCGGCTGTAGAGTGGAACGAGGCGCGTCTCGAGCAATTCGCCATCGGCGTCGTGGGAATCGGTGATTTCGCCGAGACGCATCGCTCCTTCATAGCGTTTGTCCGAGGCCATCAGGCGTTCAGACTGTCGGGTGGCCTGGCCGAGAACCAGAATCAGAAGTCCCGTGGCCATGGGATCCAGGGTCCCGCAGTGTCCGACTTTTTCGAGTCGAAAGGTACCGCGGACCTTGGCGACCACATCATGCGAGGTCCATCCGGAGGGCTTGTCCACCAACAATGCTCCGTCAAATTCAGTGACAGCGCGCATTATTTCGTTCCTTTGGCATCCATGGATCGTCGGATGGCGTTGAGAACCCGGCGTTGAATGGAAAGAGGTTTGCCGGCAACCCGCGCCCCTGCCGCTGCCTTGTGCCCACCGCCGCCAAACAATTGCGCGATTTCGTTGACGTTGACGGCATCGTCCTTGGATCGAAAACTCAGCCGGGTCAACTCCGGTTGGATCTCCTCGAAGACAACGGCAACGATGACTCCTTCAATGGCACGAATGTGGTCAATCAGTCCTTCGCTTTCCTCGGTGCTGGCACCGGTCCGCTGATAATCGGCCTTTTTCAGCCAGAAATAGGCGGTCCGATTGGCGTGAACCAGATGAAAGCGGTTATAGACGTGGCGCAGGAGCTTGACCCGTGTCATCGGGTAACTCTGGTAAACCTCCTGGCAAATGTGAGCGAGTTCAGCTCCATCCTCCACCAGATCGGCAGCGGTACGAAGCGTATCGGGAGTGGTGCTGGCGTATTGAAAACTACCGGTATCGGTACTGACTGCCGTGAAGAGGCAATTCGCCATCTGCGGGCTGATTTTCCAACCTGCCCATTTGCACAAATCGTGAATCAACTCGCCACTGGACGGCTCCCGGGGTGAGACCCAGTTGATATCCCCATAGCGATCATTGCTGGCGTGATGGTCGATATTTATCAATGTCGCCCGCTTCTCGATATGGTTGGCGACCGTTCCGAGTCGTTCGTGGCTGGCGCAATCGACCGCGACCACCACATCAAACTCCCGTCCAGACTGGGGGCGTCGCAACCGCTTCTCGACGTCCAGAAACCGCAGCTTGTCAGGCATTGGGTCCTGATTCCAGACAGTGACCTCCTTGCCGGCGCTCTCAAGGGCCAGGGCCAGGCCAATCTGGGATCCCACACAGTCACCATCGGGACGAACGTGTCCGGCGACACAAACAGTCCGGGCTGCCGTCAGGACATCAATGATTCGTTCGACAGTCTTGGGAACCGGCTTCATCGGTCGTCTTCGTCATCTTCCGAAGGTACGGGAGGCCGCAATGCGGGGTTTTCCTTTTCCAACTGCTCCAGAAGGGCAATCACGCGATTGCCCGCCTCGATGGAATCATCCAATTGAAACTTGAGATCCGGGGCATACTTCAGGCGGACGGTCGAAGCCACCAGCATCCGGATGCGCTTGGCACGTTCCGCCAGCTTGATCGGAGCCGCCAGGCGTTGAGCCGGGGTTCCGACAAAGCCGAGAAAAACCGTCGCTGATCGGAGGTCGCTCGCGATCCCCACGTCATTGACCGTCAGAAGGCCGACTTCATCAATGGTCAGTTCCTGGCGAATGCATTCGGCGACTTGCTGTTTCAGCAGTTCCTTGACTCTCGCACTCCGTCGATTGGGTTGCATACGTTCGGCGATGGCGACCGGAGTCCGGGGTTACCCCCGGACCACCGGACGATCAGCCTAGAGCTTTTGGGTGACCTTTTCGGTCGTGTAACACTCGATGACATCCCCTTCGATGAAGTCATCGAAGCCATCGAGCCGGATACCGCATTCCAGCCCGGACTTGACCTCATTGACCTCGTCCTGGAAGCGCTTGAGGGTCTGTGAGACGCCTTCGTAGATGAGATTCCCTCGACGACGCACCCGCAGCTTTCCGCGGACGAGCCGACCCGTGGTGACGGCGCAGCCGGCGACTTTTCCACCCTTGGAGAGTTCGAACACCTTTCGGACTTCGGCCTGGCCGACGACCACTTCTTTGAGGAGCGGGTCGAGCAATCCGGCCATGGCTTCCTTCACCTGATCGATGAGCTCGTAGATGATGGCGTAAAGTTTGATCTGAACGCCCTCGTGTTTGGCGGCCTCGGCGGCGGTGGAATCAACGCGGGTGTGGAACCCCAGGACGACAGCGTTACCGCTGCTGGCGAGCAGGACGTCATGCTCGGTGATGGCTCCGACGGCAGAGTGGATGATATCGAGCTGAACCTTGTTGGTCTCGATCTTGCCGAGGGCTTCGCAAATC
>CAIPFS010000295.1 GCA_903864375.1 uncultured Verrucomicrobiota bacterium | reverse complement strand
TGGATGTACGTCTCGGTCACCGGCGTGGTCATCTATCTGTTGCTGTACCAGGTATACCCGCAGCAGGGTCCGGGGAGTTCCTCCGGACAGCCGCCCGCGTGGCGCATTTAGCATCCGTTCAAGGCCGGCATGAATCGGGTGGCAAGGGTGTGATGGCAATGGAGTTCGCATAACGTCTGACTTCCGATGGTGGATCCGTTTTCCGTTCGTGAACGGGCGCTGCTTCAGGCGGCAGCCCGGATGCCTCCGGCCGAGCGGGCCGGATTTCTGGCATTGGTCATCGATAGCCCGGAAGATCGTGCGCGGCTGGAACGGGAACTCGATCGCGGCGAAACGTTGGACAACCCCCCGGTTCCCCAGGCTGCGCCTGCTGAATTTACCATCCGCCTGGAAACGGACGAGGTGCCCCAGGCCGACATCGAAGGGCAGGTCATCGACCGGTATCGATTGCTGGAAAAGATTGGGGAAGGGGGATGGGGGGTTGTTTATGTCGCCGAGCAGTTGGCTCCCGTCCGCCGACGGGTGGCACTCAAGGTGATCAAGATGGGAATGGATACCCGGGATGTGGTGTCCCGGTTTGCCGCGGAACGGCAGGCCCTGGCCATGATGGACCATCCGCACATTGCCAAAGTGCTGGATGCCGGAGCCACCCCGACGGGACGTCCTTATTTTGTCATGGAGCTGGTCCGCGGCATCCGGGTGACCGAATTTTGCGACCAGGGGAAACGGGTCGTCCGCCAGCGCCTCGAACTGTTCTGCCAGATTTGCGAAGCCATCCAGCACGCGCATCAGAAGGGCATCATCCACCGGGATATCAAGCCGTCGAACATCCTTGTTTCGGTTCATGAAGGTCAGCCCGCCCCCAAGGTCATCGACTTTGGCATCGCCAAGGCCACGGATCAGCGGCTGACTGACCACACGGTCTATACCCAGATCCATCAATTCATCGGGACACCGGCCTACATGAGCCCGGAACAAGCCGAGATGAGCAGCATGGATATCGACACCCGGAGTGACATCTACAGCCTGGGGGTGCTGCTTTATGAATTGTTGACTGGTCGGCTGCCCTTCAATGCGGACGAACTGGCGGCCGGTGGGATTGACGCCATCCGTCGGACCATTCGCGAACGGGAGCCGGTGCGCCCCAGCACCCGGATGAACACGCTGGATGATGACGAGCTGCGGGCCGTTGCCCAACGCCGTTCTCTCGAACCGCCCCGGTTGATCCATCTGCTCAAGGGAGACCTCGACTGGATCGTCATGAAGTGCCTCGAGAAGGACCGGACACGGCGTTATGCGACTGCCAACGGACTCGCCTCGGATATCCGGCGTTATCTGAATTATGAACCGGTGATCGCCCGGCCCCCGAGCACCCTGTATCGACTCCGCAAGGCCATTCGGCGGAATGAACTGGCTTTTGCGTCGGGCGTGGCGGTGGTCACGACCCTCCTGCTGGGAGTCGGAGCCAGCACGTGGGAGGCCATCCGGGCCAATCGCGCCGAACGGGAGCAGACGCGGATCTGGGAAAAATCCCAGGAGCTGGCCCGATTGGAGACCGTCGCGCGGCAGGCGGCCATCACCTCCAGGGTCCGTGCCGAGTGGATCACCCGCGAACTGCGTCTGGAAGCCTACGCCGCAGACATGCGTCTGGCGCAATTTGAACTCGAGGCCGGCCGGCTGGGAACTGCCCGCAATCTTCTCGGTAAATATTTTCCCGGTGGCGGGGAAACGGCTGAAGACTTCCGCGGCCTGGAATGGCGGTTCCTCTGGAGTGCCGCCCGCCAGGAGCCATCAGCAAATTCTCCGGCTGGCCTCGGCTCAATCGTGGCGAGGCTATTCCAAACGACGGGATCGACGAATGGCCCGACCGCACCTCCATCGGCCTCGTCCGACGTGGCAACGGTCCGCTCTGCCGACGGTCTGCTGATGGCACGGAACGCAGGGGGCGGTGTGGTGGAGATCAAGTCCATGGGCACGACGCCATTTCAACGCCTTCTACCGGCTGGGTCGAACAACATCGGACGGTTGGCTCTCTCGTCCAGGGGAAGGTCCCTGGCCGTCGCCTTCACGGATGGTTCGGTGCGGATCTGGACCGTGGACGGAAATGCCCTTCAGGGACCGTTATCACTGGTGGACGCGGACGTCACCGACATGGCCTACACGTCCGATGGACGGACGTTGCTCTCGGTCAATCGGCACGACGAGGTTGAATTTTGGAATGTGGATACCGGACGACGGATGCTGGTCCTGGAGCGTCTTGTTCCGCAGTTTACGAATGGAAAAGCCATCGGAGACGGATGGGACGTCGCATGGCGGGTGGGGGATCATGCCCCGCTCCGGGGCACTCTTACGGTCCCGACGCTGGCCGTCCTGGATGCAGAGCGACGGGCCCGGGTCGAGGCGGGGCGCTAATCCCGGACGCCCACTCCTTTTCCCGGGAGGGCACGGTCCGGTGCCCGGAGGCAGCTTTCAGAGGCATGGCGTTAAAACGTCCATGAATTCCGCTGTCGCTCCGGCATCCCTGCTGACATGTTCGGGGCGACCTTTTGGAATGAAGTCATTTCCCTCGTTTTTTGGCCCCTATCAATTGACGGCGTTTCTCGGTTCCGGAGCCACCAGTAAAGTCTACCGGGCCACCCGCCCCCCGGATTCCACCGAGCTCGCGCTGAAAATCCTGTCGCCCGCGCTGACAACCGCCGACGAATGGTTGCGCCGGTTTCAACGCGAGGCGTCGGTCATGCGTCGCTTGCAGCATCGAAACATTGTTCACTTCCTCGATTTTGGAGAGTGCGACGGCGTCTGGTACCTGGCCATGGAATTGGTCAACGGAAGCTCGCTGCGATCCCTGGTCGGCCAGCGACTCCATCCACCCGCCCTGGCCAAGCTGGGGGCTCAACTCGCCAGCGGGCTCGAGGCCGCTCATCAACTGGGCCTCGTGCATCGAGACCTTAAACCCGAAAATGTTCTGCTGACCCGGGACGGAATTGCCAAGATTCTGGATTGGGGACTGGCCCGGATGTACACCCGTGTCCCTGAACCGACGTTGGACACCGTCAATGACGTCACCTCTGTCGGCATGGTCGTTGGACCGCCGCGCTACATGTCTCCCGAACAAACCCTCGGTCAGACGTTGACCCCGGCCTCAGACCTCTTCTCCCTTGGACTTTGCTTGTTCGAACTGGCAGCCCGCCGACATCCGTTTCAGGCGACGTCCACCGTGGAGGTGATGGCGGAGATTCGGGATGGTGCGGCGCCTTCCCTCGATCGATGGCGACCCGAACTCCCGTCCTCTTTTCATCAATTGATCGCCCGGATGCTGAACAAGAATCCGGAGCAACGACCATCGGCGACCGAAGTGTACTCGACCCTCCGCGCCTTGAGTGCGTGAGTGTCCTCCGACCGACCGGAGAACATCCAAGAACCGGCGACGGGAGGCCCCAAGGTTGGGTTTTTTCCGTCCGTCCCCTGAAATGGGGGTAAAGTGATCCTGATCGATGGTTTTTGCCGACGGATGGCGGTCTGAGCGGGGGGGCGGAATCAGGAGGATCGGCAGCGTGGCAGCCATCCCGGGTGGGATTGGCTTTACCGGCGCTCCCTGTCGGGGAATCCTCGAAACCCGGTATGATCACGCCCTTTCGACACTCCCTTGTTTTGGTCCTCTGGCTGACGGTGGCGTCCCGACTTTTTGCAGCCGATACGTTTCCACCGCTTCATCCCAAAGCGGCCCCGGATGAGGTCTATCTTCAGGAGATCGGGCGACAAATTCCATCGACCCGTCCGCTGACCGCTGTGGCGGTCCATGGAACCCACCTCTTCGTCGGAGACACTCAGGGAGTGATGGAGCGAGTGGCTGATGAATGGCGGTCGGTTTCACAAGTGGACGGAGCCGTTCATCAGTTGGTCCATCTGGATGCCGCGACCTGGGCTTTGACCGCCTCCGGTGTCTATCGGTATGACGGAGACTGGAGACGGATATCGGAACGCCCGGCAACCGCCATGGCCTCACATCGGGGATCGGTCTACCTGGCCGAGGGAACGAAGTTGATTCAGTTGACCGGGAATCGCATTCCCACTGACGGCGGTGCGACCAATGCCTTCCCCATCCACCGCCTCGTCAGTCATCAGGACCTGTTGTATGTCCAGGGAGGAGAGCGATTGACCACCTGGAACGGAACGGGCTGGGGTGGTCTGGACGAATACGGATTTCCCGGCGATGAGGCCTGGGATTGGGGGGCACTGCCGTCAAAAGAGGTGCGCGATGTGGTTTCGATGGGAAGCCGTCTGGTGTTTGCCACCGACCGGGGGTTGGGGGTTTTGCGCGGAATGTCCATGACCACGCTCCGGGGGGAACAGGGCCTTCCCTATGAGGATGTGCGCTGCCTTGTCCGGGGATTCGATGAGGACCTCTGGGTCGGGACTTCCCGCGGTGCACTTCGACAAACCGGCGGGCATTTTCACTATTTTGCCGGGCAGCGATGGCTGCCGTCGGATCACGTCAACGCCATCTCAGTCTCGGGAAAATCCGTTTATATCGCCACCGATGGCGGGTTGGGCATCATCGACTACGAACCGTATACCCTCGCGAAGAAAGCCGCCTATTACGAAAAGGAAATCGAGGAATGGGGGCATAATCGCCTGGGCCTGATTCAAAAGTTGGAATGGGATGCCGGTCTTCACGAATTCGTCCGCGAATCCGGGGACAACGATGGTGGATACTCCGGCGACTATCTGGTCGCGGAATCCTACCGCTACGCGGTGACCCATGAACCACAGGCCCGTGCTGCTGCGACCAACACCTTTCATGCCCTTCGCTGGCTCCGGACCATGACCGGCATTCCGGGGTTTGTGGCGCGCGGACTCTGGGTGGTGGGTGAAAAGGGGCACAAGGCCACGGGCGGTTCCGGAGGTTATCCCGCTGAATGGAATCCCGTGGCGGGAGGCCGGTTTGAATGGAAGGGAGATACCTCCAGTGACGAGCTGTGTTCCCACTTTTATTCCACCGCACGCTTTCTCGAGACTGCGGCCCAGGGGGACGAGCTTCGGCAGGGTCGGGAACACCTCGCCGCCATCGCCATGCACCTGATGACACACGGCTGGCAATTGATTGATCTGGACGGCCGGCCGACCCGCTGGGGGCGTTGGGACCCGGACTATTTCAAGACTGACGAGGGACATTTTGATCGGGGATTGCAGTGCCTTGAACTTCTGTCCTTCATCAAAACCGCCGAGGTGCTGACCGGCGATCCTCAATTTGCCGCCGCCTATCAACGGCTCGTGGACATGGGATATCCGACCCACACGCTCCGCCAACGGAAGACATTCCCCCCCGATTCCGTGGCGCATTTCGAGGACCAACTGGCCTTCTGGAGTTATTGGAATCTGCTGCAATATGAGCAGGACGCGGATCGCCGCGCCCTCTATCGGCGCAGCTTTGAGCGGACCTACGAGATGCTCCGGATTGAACAGCAGCCCTGGTATAACTTTGTGCATCAGGTGATTTCGGGGGACGACACGGAGATGGCGGCCTCCCTGGGGCATTTGAGGGAGTGGCCCCTGGACCTGCGGGTCTGGTCCTATCAAAATTCTCATCGCACCGATCTCCGGACTCCCGACGGGTACCAGACCTTTCTGGGTGGGATTCGACCATTTTCGCCCAGGGAACGGGAACCAATGCGTTGGGATGCATGGACCATGCAGGCGGACGGCGGGACGGATGGAAAGGATGTGGTGGAGCCCAGCAGCTGGCTTCTGGCCTACTGGATGGGAAGATACTATGGCTTTATTGCAGCCCCCACGGCAACCGATCCGGCGGTTCTGACGGTGGAGCACAGCCTCCATCGGGAACTCGGTGCCAGGCCGTACGAGGGCCCGCCCCGTCCGGCGGTGCCGTGAACCGGGCGGTGACGGTTGAAATCGAAATAGGGACTTGCAGGAGCGCGTCCCTCCGCTGGATGTCCCTCCTTCGGAGGGACTTGCATCCGGAGGAATGTCCCGCCATCGCGGGGATCTTCACCATTCCCAGTCGATATGCATCCCGGTGACTCCCGATTGATTAGCGCCGTCTGACGACGGGCGCCTACAGGGAGGTGAGCGAAGCCCACGGGCCGTCCGCCGGACCCTCGGTACCACCACGCATTTGTAGTCGCCAGACGTCAGTCGGCGCAAACTCCAACAAGCTGGAGTCCGTCACCGGACAGATCGGCGGCTCAATGCCCATCGGATCAGCAACACTCGCCAGCGAAATTTTGGTTGAGTGCAGCGTTGGCCTGAGCATTGGGAGCAAGCTCGGGGTC
>CAIPFS010000294.1 GCA_903864375.1 uncultured Verrucomicrobiota bacterium | reverse complement strand
GGTGGGTGAAATCCGGGCGATGTCCGCCGCCACACACCGGGCAATGTCGCGGTGCTGCGCCTGGTGAATGAGCTCGAACCGGGAGACGGATAAATCGGCGTGATCGACCAGCGAAACGGTCGGACGCCATTTCAGCCAACGCTCGTTGTGAAAACCGGAATCGAACACGCTCCCCACATATCCGATGACCACGATGCGCCTGTCATTCATAGCTTATAGGCTAATCATTTAGCTGAATGGCTCGACAGAGGGCAAACTCAAAAGCAGAGGACGCGAGGACCTCTTCGCTCCTATCTTGTTGATTTCCTGTTGTTTCCATTCCCTTTTGAGGTGCCGTGTCACTCGTTCAAAAGATTGGCACGATATCTGTTTTAACCCGGGGAGCACGTTTCAAATGAACATCTCTGATTTAATCCGATTGGGCGTCGCCCCTGGTGAAGCCACCCGGCGCGGAACCGACTTCATTGCCCGCTATATCCTCAAGGGATTGGACCGGTCGATTCTCACGGAAACCGTCGAAGCGATTATCAAAGACCCCGCAGCATTCATCGACGATGAATTGCGGGGCGATTTCGCCCGCGCCCTGATCGCAAGTGGGGTTGTCCATCGGGCCGAACCAGCTCCGTGGAAGCAGTGGGGCGAGGGTCTGGAGCCGGAGGCTGTCCAGCAGATGGCCCGTGCCTGCCAGTTACCCGTTGCCGTCGCCGGCGCCCTCATGCCCGACGCACACGTGGGTTACGGGTTACCGATCGGCGGGGTGCTGGCCACCGAGAATGCCGTCATCCCATACGCCGTCGGCGTCGATATCGCCTGCCGCATGAAGCTGACGGTTCTCGATCTCCCGCTTCGGGAACTGGACCGGCAGCGGGAGAACCTCATCCGCGCCATCGAGACCGAGACGCGATTCGGGGTCGGGGCCACCTTCCAGCAGCGGCGCGAGCACGCGGTGATCGAGGCGGATTGGGGAGTGAGCCCTGTCACCCGGCGGAACAAGGACCGGGCCTGGGCCCAGTTGGGAACCAGCGGCAGCGGCAATCACTTTGTCGAGTTCGGTGTCTTCACCAATGAACAACCGGTCGAGGGGTTGCCCGCGGGCGAATACGTAGCCTTGCTGAGCCATAGCGGAAGCCGGGGAACCGGTGCCGCCGTGTGCGATCACTACAGCAAGCTGGCCATGAGCCGTCACCCGGACCTGCCGCGGGAACTCAAGCATCTGGCCTGGTTGCCGTTGGATTCTGCGGAGGGTCAGGAATACTGGGCGGCCATGGAGCTGATGGGACGTTACGCCGCCGCCAACCATTCCCTGATCCATCGCCACATCGCGAGGCATTTGCGCCTCGAAGTGCTGCTGGACGTGGAAAACCATCATAACTTTGCCTGGAAGGAGCGGCATCGCATCGATGGGGTCGATCGCGACGTGGTGGTCCATCGCAAGGGGGCGACCCCGGCGGGAACCGGGGTGCTGGGAATCATTCCGGGATCGATGGCAACGCCGGGATTTCTGGTCCGGGGCAAGGGAAGTGAACCGTCCCTGCAATCGGCCTCCCACGGCGCCGGACGGGTGATGAGCCGGACAAGGGCCAAAGAGACGTTCGAATGGGAAAAGGTCAACCGGCAATTGAAGGAAAGCGGCGTGAAGCTGATTTCCGCCGGCCTCGACGAAGTGCCCGGGGTGTATAAGGACATCCATCAGGTCATGGCCGCGCAAGCGGACCTGGTGGAGGTGCTCGGACGCTTTGACCCGAAACTGGTCAAAATGGCTCCGCACGGAGAGCGGCCCGAGGATTAAACGTTCGCAGGACCCGCGCCCAAGTCGGTGCGGGTCCTGGAGGCTGGGCCTTCATCAAAGCTCCTTCTGGGTCAGTATAATACATTTCATTCTCAGCTCGTTCTAAAACATCCACTTATGAGCACTATTTTGATCGATGGATCCGAAGGCGAAGGAGGCGGACAGATTCTGCGCACCGCGCTTTCGCTTTCGATGGTCACGGGCCAACCGTTCCGAATGGAAAAGATTCGGGCGCGGCGCCCGAAGCCCGGCCTCAAACGGCAGCACCTGACCGCAGTCGAGGCAGCGGTAACGGTCAGCCGTGCCATCGTTGAGGGGGCCTTCCTGGAATCGACATCCGTCGAGTTCTTACCTGGGAAGGTCATTCCCGGGACATACGCCTTCGATGTGGGCAGTGCGGGGAGCGCAACCCTGGTGCTTCAGACCGTGCTGCCTCCCCTGTTGACATCGAACGGAATCTCCCGATTGACGGTGATGGGAGGAACACACAACCCGGCCGCACCGCCCTATGATTTTCTCCTGAAAACGTTTGGTCCCCAATTGGAACGTTTTGGACCAAGGCTCGAATGGCACCTGGAACGACCGGGCTTTTTTCCAGCAGGCGGTGGACGTTTTTCCGTCACGATTTTTCCGGTGCCACAGTTGGCACCCGTGGAATGGCTGGCCCGCAGTCCCATCCGAAGCCGGATGGCCCGGGCCTTGATTTCCCGCACTCCCGAGTCAATAGCCCGCCGCCAATTGGCTGCTGTCCAGCAACGGCTGGCCTGGTCCCCTGACGGGTGCCTGGTGGAACCGGTTCCGGCAGCGCGGGGTCCGGGACAGGCTCTCCTGCTGGAAATATCGACCGATGAGATCACCACCGTCTTCTCGGGATTTCCAGACAGGGGTCGGTCCCCTGAGGACGTGGCAATTGAGGCCATCGAATCTGTTGAACGCTGGATGGAATCCGATGTGATGGTGGATGAGCATCTGGCGGATCAACTGCTGATTCCCATGGCCCTCGCCGGGGGCGGTCGATTTCGAACCACCGAGCCATCGTCCCATACCCGCACGAACGCATCGATTATCCGCCGGTTCCTGGAAGTCGACATCGGATTCGCCGAGGAATCGTCAGGCACCTGGCTCGTCACGGTATCGGGAAAACCGCACCAGGACGCTGGAACTGCGGAGTCTGGTCCTGGCAACGCAACGTAATTGCGGGAGGTTGACCGGCTGTAAGGCCTCGACGAAGGATTGTTCGTTATGCCGGACGTCCCTTGAGCCAATGTCCGGAATAGAAGACATTCGGACCATGTCGAACGCCCATACGAACCCGTTGACCGCCCTGCAGGCGCTTCGCAGGTTGGCTCGCAACCTCGCGCGCCGCAAACACGGCATCTCCACCGGCGACTGGGCGGCCCGTTTTTTTGTCTTTTTGGTCATGATCGGATGGACGGCGCCCCCGAACGTTCGGGCGGACGCCCCGCCCGTCGACACCACCCCCTCCACCCCGGTGCCCTACCTATCACCGGAGGCCGAGGCAAAAACCTTTGTTCTTCCCGGGGGATACCGTCTGGAACTGGTGTTGAGCGATCCGGTCATCCGTGAGCCCGTGGTGGCCAGGTTTGACGGAAATGGCCGCATGTTCGTCGCCGAAATGCGGACGTATATGCAGGACATCGATGGGCATGACCAACTCACCACCAACAGTCGCGTTTCCCTCCACTGGTCGAGCCAGGGTGACGGGGTTTTCGACAAGCACACGGTCTTCATTGATCACCTGTTGCTGCCGAGGATGATTCTGCCGGTTCGCGACGACCTGCTGGTGAATGAGACGGGTTCCAATGACATCTGGCTCTACCGGGACACGGACGGGGATGGCGTGTCGGACCAGAAGGTGTTGTTTTACGCGGGTGGCCCGCGTGGGGAAAACATGGAACATCAGCCTAGCGGATTGATCTGGGCGCTGGACAATTGGATGTACATGTCGGTGAACGCCTATCGATTGCGTTGGCAGGGAACGAACGTGATCCAGGAATTGACGGCGCCCAACGGCGGCCAGTGGGGGATCTGCCAGGATAATCACGGAAAGGTCTGGTTTGTGAACGGGGGCGGCGAGGTCGGCCCGGTGAATTTCCAGGTTCCGATTGTTTACGGCGCCTTCAATATCAACGACCAGGTCCCAGCTGATTTTACGGAAGTCTGGCCTTTGGTTGGACTGGCCGACGTTCAGGGAGGCACAGCCCGTTACCGGCCGGAGAACCAAACCCTGAATCACTTTACGGCCACGTGCGGGAACGAAATATTCCGGGGCGACCGCCTGCCGGAGGATCTGCGCGGAGATCTTCTTTTTGCCGAGCCGGTCGGACGTTTGATCCGGCGCGCGAAAGTGGAGGTGAGGGATGGCCTGACCTATCTGCGAAACGCGTATGACAAGACGGAGTTCATCCGTTCCACCGATCCGAATTTCCGCCCCGTGAACATGATGAATGCGCCCGACGGGACGCTTTACATTGTGGACATGTACCGGGGGATCATTCAGGAGGGCAGCTGGGTTCAGAAGGGTTCGTTTCTTCGTCCGATGGTGGAGAAATATTCGTTGGATAAAAACTTCGGCCGTGGACGAATCTGGCGGTTGACCCACAAGGATTTCAAACCGGGGCCGCAACCGCGGATGCTGAAAGAGAGTTCCATTGAACTCGTCGCACATTTGGAACATCCGAACGGCTGGTGGCGCGACACTGCGCAGGAAACACTGGTGTTGCGTGGCGATAAAACGGTTGCGCCCGCCCTTGTGCGGCTCGCCCGCCAGACCGCGAATTCCCTGGCGCGGGTTCACGCCATCTGGACGCTGGAAGGATTGCAGTCCTTGGACGCTCCATTCCTTCGGGAGATGTTCCATGACGCCGACCCGCAAGTGCGCGTTGCCGCGATCCGCGCCAGCGAGGGCCTGTACAAGGCGGGAGACAAGTCACTGGTGCCAGATTTTGAGGCAAAGGCAAAGGATCCAGATCCGGCGGTGGCGATTCAGGCCATCCTCACTCCCCACCTGTTGAAATGGACCAATGCCACGGCCTTAATCGAATCCTCGATTTTGGCCACAGATTCTCCCGGGGTTCGCGAGATCGCCTTGAAGTTGTTGCGGCCGACTGCAGAGGCCTTGGATCCCCAGTTTACGGACGACGAACGAATGCGGATTCAACATGGCGAGGCTATCTACAAGGAACTTTGCTTTGCCTGCCATGGTTCCGATGGACGAGGGCAGCCGTTGCAAGGAGGCAAGCCTGGCGAAACCCTCGCGCCGCCGCTGGTTCGATCCCCAACCGTGACCGGACACCGGGACGGAGTGATCAGCGTGCTTTTGAAAGGCTTAAACGGTCCGGTGGGAGGAAAAAACTACACCGCCCAGATGGTGCCAATGGAAGGCAATGCCGATGAATGGATTGCCGCGGTCGCATCCTACGTGCGGAACGGCTTCGCGAACCTCGGCACGTTGGTGGACACGAACGACGTGGCCCGGGTGCGGGCGGCCATTCGTGACCGGAGTGATCCCTGGACGACCGAGGAATTGCGGGCGACGGTGCCCCAGGCGATGGCCAACCGTACCCAGTGGCACGTGACCGCGAGCCACAATCCCGGCATGGCACAGCTGGCCATGGACGGGGACATGAACACGCGTTACGACACAGGAAGCTACCAGGCCCCAGGGCAGTGGTTTCAAATCGAGCTTCCCCAGGAAACCAACGTCAACGCCTTGGAATTGGACGCCGGGGCTTCCGCCTATGACTACCCGCGCGGATACAAAGTGCAGCTTTCCAGCGACGGCCGGCATTGGGGCGAACCGGTGGCCAGTGGGCTCGGGAAAAAGACGCGGACAGAAATTGAATTTAAACCGGCGAACATCCGATTTATCCGCATCACCCAGACTGGCGCGGAGCAAGGCGTCTACTGGTCGATCCACGAGATGAAAATCTACCAACCTGGGCGTTGAAGCCTGACACTGCGGCCCCCCCGCTGCTGCTCGACAGGTATATCCACGTAAGTACATTTTTCCTTAGCTAAAGCCTTTACATCCTGGGGAACCCAAGGATACCAGCGGGCAAGAGATTTCAATGCCTTCAAAAGCTCCTGCAAACTCAACACCCGAGGATATGGAGAAGTGCGGCCAAGGCCAACGGCTGGCTTGTGCTTGATGCGCGCTTCGAAGTCTGGCAGCACGTTCATGATGATCGCGCCATCCCATTCGCGACCCGCATACTCGGGATCTGCGATAACCTCGAAGACAGCATAGATTTCGCCGCTCGCGCGACCGGGGCGGCCGGAAGCGCGCAAGCGAAACAGCCCTAGTGCAACATTACCGCCGTGCGTGTGCATTAGGACGTGGCGTACCGATGCCATCTCGGGCGGGATATGCAACGCGCCGGGCTGATCACCCAGCCGCACGTTTGCGACGCCTTCACGCAGCGTCCAGCCCCCGGAAACGAGGTTACTCCTCGAAAGTGCTGGAAAACGGCATTGCTTTGGCCCGTCTGGAGGCGAATGCGTAGAGTCTAGGCAAGATTGGCCAGAAACCGCCAAAAGCCGTCCGGCGGGGTTAGAATTCCACTTCCATTTGAGGCAGTCTAATTCTAGAATATTGCCGAGAACTGGAATTAATCGGGACGGACGGGCTCCCTAATTCCAGCAGGTCAAACAGACTTTTGGGAGCGAAAAGGCTTATGCGGGCCGGAAAATACGTCAAACAACTGGATGGATACCGGGCGTTCATTCCCGCGCCACTTCCCCCGGTGCCGCCGCTGGAAATGGATGCGGAGATGACCCGCCTGCTATCCGAAGCGGACCACGCTCTGGGCAGGCTTGACGGCGTCACGTCCATTCTGCCGAACCCCGACCTGTTCGTGTCGATGTATGTGAGGCATGAGGCGGTGCTCAGTTCGCAAATCGAAGGGACGCAGAGCACGCTCGAAGATGTGCTCCAGTTCGAGATTAATGCGGTGGGCCAAGAGCATCCGAAGGATGTCGAGGAAGTCGTGAATTATGTGCGGGCGATGAATCACGGGCTAAAGCGACTGGGCAGTCTGCCGCTTTCCTTACGGCTGATTCGTGAGATTCACGGCCAACTTCTCAATGGCGTGCGCGGTGCCAACCGCACTCCGGGAGAATTCCGCCGCAGCCAGAACTGGATTGGTCCAGCCAACTGCACTCTGGCAACGGCAACGTTCGTGCCGCCGCCGGTTCACGATATGCAAAATGCGCTCAATGACCTTGAAAAGTTTCTCCATGAGGGCGACACCCTCCCGGCGCTGATTGTCTGCGGGCTGGCGCACGGCCAGTTTGAAACGATTCACCCTTTCCTCGACGGCAACGGACGCGTGGGACGGTTGCTGATCACGTTCCTGCTTTGCCAGCGCGGCATCCTGAAATTTCCGCTGCTGTACCTGAGTTACTATCTCAAATTCCACCGCGCCGAGTATTACGACCGGCTGATGGCCATCCGCAATGAAGGGCACTGGGAAGCTTGGCTGAAATTTTTCCTTCGCGGTGTGGCGCAGGTCAGCCGCGCCGCCACAGAAACGGCGCGCCGGATACTGGAGTTGCGGCAAAAGCATCTGACCTTGGTACGCGAAAAAGTAATGAATCAGGCGAATGCCATCGGCCTGCTCGATTACCTATTCGAGCAACCCATCGTCACGACGCGGCTGGTAGAGGAGCGGCTGGGCTGCGCGTTCATGACCGCTGACAAACTGTTGAAACAGTTCACGGCGCTGAAGATCGTCAAAGAAACTACCGGTAAGCAGCGCAATCGCCGGTTTGAGTATTCTCCGTATCTGGCGTTATTCGAGCCAGGGGAAGGCAGAACGGTTTATGCCGGGTATGCCTCCATCACCCGAACTACAACCGGGGCTTTGCCGGGTACGCCGAGCAGGAAATAGGGGCCCATCACCATCACCACCACATCCACGGGGATAAGACGCAGAAAGCGCCGCACATAAAACCGGCCGACTTCCAATGTGCCCGACGGCTTGAATTCACTGAAAAGGATGGAGCCCATCAGGAATCCGCTGATCGCAAAGAACAGGTCGACCTCCAAGGCTCCGTTCTTAATCCACCCGGTGGCTGAGCCGTTTAAAATGGTCATGACCTGTGTCGGGAAGCTGGCGAATTGGAAAAAACCGTGTGCAGCAACACCACCCACAGAATCGCAAGGGCGCGCACACCGTCGATAACCGGCTCCTGATGGGAACCCGCTCCAGCAACTTCTAGCGTCCGAGCGTCTGGCCCACGGCCTCGTCGGGCAGTTCCTCGGCGAACTCCAACTTCATCGTCGCCTTGGCGGCGGGTCGTGTGTCAGGCGACAGTTCATCCGGTGCATCGTGCTCGGCGATCAACGCTTCGAGACGTTCCCGCAAGCCTGGATTCCCGATGCACGCGCCGTCGAGGAATACGGAACGCTGAGCGGGAGGTTGTCTACTGGAAGCCGAAAGTAGCCTCTGGGCCAGCCAGCAGACGACCTTCTTCGTCGTGGACGGGCAGGAGGCGTCGGACGAAGGCGACGATCCTACCGTCTGCCAATTTTCCGGCTACTGGATATAGGTCCATCCGGGTTCGGAAGATGCTGGAGCGCGTCTCTCCGGACGCAAGTCCCTCCGAAGGAGGGACATCCAACGGAGGGACGCGCTCCTGCAAGTCCCCAACTACTGCTGGGATCACCACCCCTGCGGTTCTAAAGGCACCTTGGTGG
>CAIPFS010000293.1 GCA_903864375.1 uncultured Verrucomicrobiota bacterium | reverse complement strand
TCTGATACCTGCCGAAGGGCCTCCTGCTTGCGGAAGACCTCGATGCGCTTGGCGGATTCGTCACCGAGCAGGGATTCAAATTCCTTCAACTGCTCCTGGATGGCGTACTTGAACTCGTTTTTTTGGAGCGAAATGTCCTGTTCGATTTGAGCCACTTCTTTTTTGGTTTCGAGCGCGGAACCCGCGAGCTCGGAAACCAGCGCCGTGCTGCGAAGTCCACCCGCCGTGACATCTCCGACTCCGGTCGCGAGAGCACGGACAGTTGAGAATGCGTCCGAGGCAAATCCCACCACCTTGGGAAGTGCATCGGCCACGACATCCGAGGATTTTTCAACGGTATCGGCGGTTAGCGACAGACTCCCGGACGTTGCCTGAGCGATCAGAATTCCGGTATTTAATCCGATGGTCCGATCCCGACCCGCCTCCTGGATACGGATGCTTTCCGCCTGCACGCCCGACTGCGCCAGGATCAGCGTCTTGAGATCGCCCAGGTCACCGATGAGTCCATCATAATCATGCAGGGCCAGTTGCAAGTCTGCCTCCGCCTGCACCAGTTCAGAGAGGATTTGTTGAAGTTCACCGGGTGCGCGACGACTCCCCCAGGAGGCGGGTGCCTGGAAGGCGTAACCGGATGCGGTTTGCGGCATATTCAGCACCAGTTGTTTGGTGCTGAAATCCGTGTTGGTATTGTCCTCGATGCTGGGGGCATCGCCACCGAAATAACTACTCCATGCGTTGGTGATCGAATCCGCCTCCCCGTTCGCTCCCACCTTCTTGACCAATCCACCGTTAATCGGACCGAAATAGGCGGTGAAATTGGTGCTGGGGGCCGGAACATTCTGGATGCCGGTCACATCGGTGTACATGTAAAGATAGATATCCGGTCCCGTGTAGCCCGCAGGGTACGGTTTGCCCGGTCCAATCACCCCGTCATACGGCGTGCCAAAGATTTCAATCAGTCGGTTTCGGTAATCGAGGTCTTGTTCGGCGGCATCTTTTGCAAACTGCTCCGTGGTTTCGGCCACCTGGCGCAGCATGTGGTTCAGCTGATTCGCGTTGTCGAACACATTGAGCGCATTTTGAAGGCTCTTGAGAGCCCGGTCGTAGACCTGATCGAAATGGGTCGACCGTGTTCCCGTGCTGGCATCGAAGCCGATCGGATCGATGTCAAACGGAACAACGTCCGTGGCGAGACCTGCCGGGTTGAGGCCCGAGTTGGCGTTGTCCAATTGCTTTCGAATTTCAACGCCTTGCGCTGAAATTTGAGCGAGCTCCGGGACGGTGGTGCGGTCCACCCGTTCGATGCCGGTCTTATTGGTATTGCTCGAAGGTAGGATGGCGTTCGCGGTGATCCAGTCGAACAACGCCCCGGTTCCGGCCCGCTGTGCCCATTCGGTGACCCCCCACGCGCGGTTGGGGTCCGTGTCCTGGTACCCCTGCCATTGACCATCGGGGTCCTCCACGTAGCGGCTGCGATAGGTGAGGTTCACTACTTCGGAGCCTGCCTTGGCCTTTCCAGCCGCCGCCTGAGCAAACTTGCGTTCGTCCAGATAATCGACCGCCACCACCACACCCTCGATTTGGAGACTCTCAGATCGGGCCTGCCAGTTGTAGACGGGATGACGGAGAAGGTCGTAGTAGGTGCGCAGGGCGGAGAGATAACTCCCCCAGGCATCGCCGTGTCCCTGGGGATAAAGAATGCGGGCATCCGCCTCATTGATGAAGCCATCCTGATTCACATCCGTGATATTGTAGGACAGCGCATAGGCAGCCTCACCCTCCGCCCTCGTGAAATTCCAAAGAAGACGGTTATAGGCCGGGTACGCCCCTTCTTCGCCTCGTCCCCGCATCAGCGCCAGTTCCTCATCGAGCAGCGAGGGCATCTGATTCTGGAAGGCAAAGATGGTCGGGGCCAGGGCACCGTATTCCACACTGGAGCTGCCAAAGCCAATGGTCGGATCCTGTGCGTCGGTATAGGCCTCGTTGCCAAGCAGCAGTTGAAGGTCGGCGATGCGCGAGGCCGCCAGTAGAATGGCATTGTTCGCCGCCGGATCGCTGATGGCGGAGGAGAGGTCAATGCTGAGTGCTTTCGCCCGCTGAATGACCGTGGTGTACAGTTCAATCAACCCGGTATTTTCGATGACATTCTTGTCCGGATTCAACGCCACGGGACCGCGATACGGTGCTCCGGCCTGCTGAACCATGCTCGCATAGGTCGCTGGTGTGCCGTTGTTTCGGAAATCGGTGATGCGCGCATCGAAGGGGTTGATGCCGGCGATCACTCGTTTGACCCAGCCTTCGGCCAGTTGGGGCACGTAGGTGTTTTGAGCCAGTTCGTTCGGCCCCGGCGGACGACTGTTGGCCGCACCGGCCCACTGGGACCATGTGGATGCATTGCTGTGCTTCCAGCGCACAAAGAAGCGATTGTCGGACAGAGTGACGGCGCCTGCGCCCGCCAGATTGATTTCCTGCAGGCCCCGCGTAGCGCCCGAGAAGAGTTTCCAGTCACCCAGGGCGGTCGGCGGATTCGGGGGTGCGACCACCTTCCCGTCGTCCGGTCGGTAATACCATTCGAAGTTGAGATCGGATGCGTTCCCGCCGAAATCGCCCGAATGCCGGAGGGTCACCTTTTCATCAAAGGGATTGGGCGGATTGAGGGTCTTGATTGCTCCGCGGAAAAGAGGTTGTTTGCGGATGCGAACAATGTGTAATACCACGGGCGCCGC
>CAIPFS010000292.1 GCA_903864375.1 uncultured Verrucomicrobiota bacterium | reverse complement strand
CAACAAAATTTCCGGTCGGCTTAGTTCATCGGCCGGGAAACTCCACATAGTCCTACAGAACTGATTCTGAAAATTCCCCCGGGCACGTAGTCATCCCCTGACTGCTGCCCGGGTTTATCATTTAAATGCGGTCGGTACCTCACGGTCCGACCGCATTTTTTCTTTTCACCATCGTGCGTTTGCAATTGAGCTGCAATAAGCGTGCAACCAGGTTGCAAATCAGGCGTCGTCCAGCTAAATCCTCACCATGCCGCCGTTGGAACGTAACGGAGTTCGCCCGGGAATTTTTGCCGGGCTGGGATTTTTGCTGGGCGTCCTGCTTCTCTCATCCGTTGGGGTCGGGGTCGGATTCCTTGTCGGTCGTTGGGGACGTGGGGATTCACGTCCCACTCTGGCTGGCACCGCGACTGTGGTGACGGAGATTCAGTCCCTGGCGCAGTTGGTGACCGTGAAGTTTGTTCTGGAGAAGGTGATCCGTCTGGACGATGTGAAGTGGTATGGTCAAAACCGGTTGCTGATGCTGGCCCATGGCATCGCCAAGGCGGGAGTGGACCTCCATAAGCTCCGTCCAGAGGACGTCACGATTCATGAAGGCAGCCTGCGGGTGGTCCTTCCCAAGCCCCAGATTTTTGACGTCTATCTCGATGAACGCCAGACCGAGGTTATTGAACGATCCACGGGAGTTCTGAGGGCCTTCGACCAGGAGATGGAACAGGAGGCCCGTCGGCAGGCGGTGGACGAGATCCGGCGGGCCGCCCGGGCCGCCGGGATCCTTCAGGAGGCCGAGGATCGGGCCCGCTCCCAGTTGGTGGCCCTGGGACGGGCCTCCGGCTTTTCAGGGGTGGAGGTGACCTTCCGCTAGCCGTTCGGGTTTTTCATAAGAAAGATAATATAAGTCTCTGCTGGCTTTTATTGACCATGCCACTGTCACCAAAAGTCTTCTGTCTGCAGAAATTTGAGGGGTGGGATTTCGCAAGAATCGGATTTTGTCCGGGCTCGTAATTTGCTGTGCTCCTCCCGGTGAACGAAATTCTCAAGCTGTTGGTTGCCGATCCTTCCCTGCAACCGGGTGATTTGGCCAAAATGGTCGGCATGACCGAGGGTGAAGTCCGGGAGCAGCTGCGGCAACTGGCGGCGGACCGCATCCTTCTGGGATATCGGGCCGTATTGAATGAGGCGCGGTTGGGCAATGACCGGGTTCGAGCCATGATTGAAGTGCGCATCACGCCCGAACGGGGAGGGGGATTCGATAATTTTGCCGGGCGCATTGCCCTTCATCCCGAGGTTCGTTCCTGTCACCTGATGTCGGGGGGATATGACCTTCTGGTGGAAGTGGAAGGGGCCAACCTGCGTGAAGTGGCTGCCTTTGTTTCCGAACGGCTGGCGGTGCTTCCCGGCGTCCTGTCCACGGCCACCCATTTCGTCCTTCAGGCGTACAAGGAGCAGGGAGTCCTCCTGGGTCGTAGCTTAGCGGAGGAACGACTCTCCGTGTCGCCCTGATTCCTGCAGCCGGTGGATGATGCGGCGGGCGGTTTCGATCGGCGCTTCGCGTTCACCGACCTCCAGCCAGTCGAGGTCCAGCTGGTTTTCAAACCAGGTGTGCTGCCGTTTTGAAAATTGCCGCGTCCGGGTCTGCACCAATTCCACTGTTTCGAGACGTCCGCGCTCCCCGGCCAGGTGTTCCATGACCTGCCGGTAGCCGATGGCCTGCTGGGCGGTTCGGTTTGTCGCCAGACCCCGGTCCAGTAACTGTCGGGTTTCTTCAATCAGCCCGGCCTTGAACATGACCTCCACGCGCCGGCGGATGCGCCCGTGAAGGTCTTCGCGCGACCGTCGAAGGCCAAAGCTGCGGCCCGCCAGGGACGGCGCCCGTTCGGGCCAGTGGGCTCGCTGGCTGGAAAACGGTTTTCCGGTCAGGCGAATGACCTCAACCGCACGAACGACCCGGCGCCGGTTATCGATGTCGATCTGGTTGAAGGTCGTGAGGTCTTTTCGTGCCAGTTCGTCGAGCAATTCGGGTAGCGGCAACGCCTCCAATTCGGCCCGGAGTTCAGGATTCGGGGCGGGGGAGGCTCCCAACCCGTTCAGCCAGGCGTTGAAGTACAAACCGGTGCCACCGCAAAGGATGGGCAGCCGGCCACGCGAGGCGATGTCCGACACCCGGGGAATGGCTTCTGAAACAAACCGGGCAGCATCAAATGACTGGTCCAGATCGACAACGTCGATCAAATGGTGGGGAATTCCCGCTCGTTCCTCCAGCGGAGGCTTCGCGGTGCCGATGTCGAGGCCGCGGTAGACCTGCATCGAATCGACGGAGACAATCTCCCCCTCCAGTTCGATGGCCAGTGCAATGGCCACCGCGGTTTTTCCAACACCGGTCGGGCCGGCTAGGAGAATCGGGCCGGTCACGCCTGGGGAGATTCCGGGGTGCCGGCTTCCACGGGATTTTGAGTCAATCCGGAGGACCACGACAGGACGATCAGTAACCCGACCCCGATGCAGATCGCGCTGTCGGCCAGATTGAAGGCCGGGAACCCCAGCTCTCCGCCCCCCCGGGGATGAAGGTGGAAGTAGAGGAAATCGATGACGTGCTGCCTCGGGGGAAGGACTCGATCCACCAGATTTCCCGCGATGCCTCCCAACAGAAGGCCCACCGCGATTTGGCCGGGCACCCGATGGATTTCAAAATGCCGTCGAAAGAACCAGAGCGCGATCAATGCCCCCAGGGAAACGACGGCGAGGATGCCATTGTTATGCCGGAACATCGAAAAGGCCGCCCCTGTGTTCTGCCAGTGAACGAATTTGAAAAAGCCGTCGATGACCCGGTATTCTTCATTGGGTCCCAACAGCTTCAGGACAATCCATTTGGAAATTTGGTCAGCGGATAAGACGGCGCCTGCCAGTCGGAGGATCCGTTGATGGGCGGACAGGGTGTTGGGAAACAAGGTCGCCATGCGTCGTTCAAGACTATCTGCCCATGGGTGGTTATCCAAGGCTGTTCCCAATGGCCGACCCGGATGCCCACCCGAAGCCAGGTGGAAGCGGCGTCCCGCCGCTTCCTGCCGTTCCCTCCCGTGCCCCTCGGAACGGGCTTGATCAAATCCGACATTGGATTCTTTGCCGATTTCGTCACCCTCCCGCGGTGAGCGAGTACCTTCAACTGCTCGATGCCACGATTGCCCACCTGGAAAACCTCCGAGGCGCTGGTGTTCGGTCGGTGTCGGCATCGCCGGAAACGCTGAAGCTCCTTGTGCCGACCGTTCGAAAATCCTCCCCCGTTCCTCTGACGACTTCGACGGGGGCCGCCGCCCTCCGACCGTCCCAAGGAGTGGAAACCGCAACCCCCACGGCTCCTCCGGCGCCCAAGCCTGGTCCGGTCGCTTCGTCGGTTCCCCGCTCCGCCGCCGCGGCGGCGCGATGGAATACCGCCTCCCAGTCCGCCACCGGGGGCGCCTCGTCCTCGCTGCCGGCGCTTCCGCCGCCCCTGGCCGCACCCGCCCGGGCGGCGGCATTTGCCGCTTTACAGAGCAAGGTGCTGGCGTGCGAAAAATGTCCCCACCTGGTGTCATCCCGCCGGTCGGTGGTTTTTGGGGTGGGAAATTTACACGCCCGAATCTTGTTCGTCGGCGAGGCCCCGGGTGCCGATGAAGATCAACAGGGCGAACCGTTTGTCGGACGGGCGGGCGAACTGCTGACCAAAATCATTCAAGCCATGGGGTTGAGCCGATCCGATGTCTATATCGCCAACATCCTGAAATGTCGTCCCGACACCCCGGGACAGACGAGCGGCAATCGAAAGCCGACGCCCGTTGAAATCGCCACCTGCATTCCCTGGCTTCAGGAGCAAATCAACCTGATCCAGCCGGGAGTCATGGTCGCTTTGGGAGTCAGTGCCATGGAAGGCCTTCTGGGAAAGATGGAGGTGAATATCTCGCGTCAACGGGGTTCATGGACGAGTTACCGGGGCATTCCCCTCATGCCCACCTATCATCCCGCCTACCTGCTCCGGAATCAGAGTCTTTCGGAAAAGCGAAAGGTCTGGGAGGACATGCTGCTCGTCATGGAAAAGGCGGGGCTTTCCATCTCCGATAAACAGCGGGGTTTCTTCCTGACCAAATAGTCGATGTCTGCCGGTCCAGCCCCGGTTTACCGGGTTGCACTCCCTCCTGTTTCCCGTAGCTTCATCCCATGAAGAACCTCAGTCGCCTGATGGTGGTCGCGGCTTCCTCAACGCTCGGATGGTCCCTTTGCCATGGGCAGGCGGCCCTGGGCGGAAACGCGGGCGGGCAGCGGCGGGGTGGAATTTCCTATGTGACCCGCCGGGTGCCGATGGCGGTGCCGAATCAGATCGCAGGCGGATATTTTGCCGCCGCCGGCGTCCCGGTGGGGGGAGGCGGCGGAACAGCCCAAGGGGGATTCAATGCCCCGGGAGTTGCCCCAATCGGTGGCGTCCCGTTTGCGTCCGGCGAACGCACAAATCCAGGGAACGGGATCGAAGGCGATGCCGCATCCCTGTCGCCTGCCGCACGTCAGGCGCTGCAAGTCCTTGCAAGGAATGGAGATAAGGAGGCTAGGGCCACTTTGTCACAGTTTGCAGGGCCACGTGGGGGTGCCGCACTGCCGACTCCGGAAGCCACATCGGCCCCCGAGTCCGAGTAGACTTTTCAGGTCCTCCGGTTCCCGGTAAGAAAATCCGACTTCCCGTTGTCCCCCAAACCTCTATGGTAGGCGGGCTCTAGCTGGCTCATGGACACTGACCACATTCGCAATTTCAGTATTATCGCTCACATCGATCACGGGAAAACGACCCTTTCCGATCGACTGTTGCAACGCACCGGCACGGTTGCCGATCGGGACATCGAGGAACAGCACCTGGATGCCATGGACCTCGAAAAGGAGCGTGGCATCACCATCAAGGCGCATCCGGTCACGATGTATTACAAAGCCCGGAATGGTGAACGCTACGAACTGAACCTGATCGATACCCCGGGACATGTGGATTTCGCCTACGAAGTGTCCCGGAGCCTGAGCGCCTGCGAAGGTGCTCTGTTGATCATCGACGCAGCCCAGGGGGTGGAGGCTCAAACCGTGGCCAACGTCCACCTGGCGATGAAGCAGAACCTGCACATCATCCCGGTCATCAACAAGATCGACCTGCCGCATGCCGATATTCCCCAGGCCAAGCAGCAGTTGGAGGAGATCATCGCCATACCGGCCGATGAAGCCATCCTGGCGAGCGCCAAGGAGGGAATCGGCATCGAGGACATCCTGGAGGCCATTGTGGCCCGGATCCCGCCCCCCGCCGCCCCCAAGAGCAATGCCCTGCAGGCGCTGATTTTTGACTCCTACTTCGATACCTACAAAGGGGTGGTCATTCTTGTTCGGATCTTTTCGGGCGAACTGCGTCCGGGAATGCAGGTAAAATTGCCCAACTCCAGCAAGACGGCGGAAATCAAGGAGGTCGGTTCCTTCAACCCCAAGCCGTACACCCGCGACGTCCTGACGGTGGGTGAAACCGGTTATGTCACCGCCAACATCAAAACGCCGCGTGAGGTCAAGGTGGGGGATACCATTCTCGACGCCCGGAATCCAGCGGCGATTCTGCCCGGATTTCAAGAGGTCCGACCCATGGTGTTCAGCGGCATTTACCCGATCAACACCGCCGATTACGAGGGTCTCAAACAGGCCATTGCCAAACTGCAGCTGAACGATTCGGCCATCACGTTTCAGACGGAGACGTCCGCAGCCCTGGGATTTGGCTTCCGATGCGGCTTTCTCGGACTTCTCCACATGGAGATCGTTCAGGAGCGTCTCCATCGCGAGTTCGCGATGGACATCATTGCGACCTATCCCAGCGTGGTTTACCGGGTCCGAAAAACGGATGGGGTGGAGTCGAGTGTCGACAATCCGGCCTTCCTGCCCGACGTCACGTACATCGATCAGATTTTTGAACCGATCGTGAAGGCCTTTGTCATATGTCCGAATGACAACATCGGCGACATCATGTCCCTGATCTCCGAAAAACGCGGGACCGTGAAGAACACGGAGACGCTGGATTCTCGCCGGGTGATGCTCACGTGCCGCCTTCCAATGAATGAGATCGTGATCGATTTTCACGATCGCATCAAATCGATCACCCGTGGGTATGGGTCGATGGACTATGAACCGGATGGGGATGAACCCAGCGACATGGTCAAGCTGGACATGCTCGTGAACGGTGAAGTGATGGATGCCTTCTCCTGCCTGGTGCATCGCAGCAAGGCCGAGCCCCGCGGACGGGCCATCGCGGCCAAGCTCAAGGAGGTCATCCCCCGGCAGCAATTTCAGGTGGCCATCCAGGCCGCCATCGGCGGCAAGGTCGTGGCCCGGGAATCGGTCAGCGCCATGCGGAAGGACGTCACCGCGAAATGCTACGGCGGCGACATCTCCCGAAAACGCAAGCTGCTGGAGAAGCAAAAGGAGGGTAAAAAACGGATGAAGTCCATTGGCTCCGTCAACATCCCCCAGGAAGCCTTCATCGAGGTTTTGAAGTCCTAGTCTGTCACTCCCCCCCGCCGCATCTGGAGGTCTGAATGCTGTTCTCCCATTTCATTCGTCATCTGACATCCCGACCCTACCGCAAGGGACGGGAACTTGCCGACGCGGTCCGCAAGGTCCTTGAAAATCAGCGGGACCAGTTGAGGCCGGAAGCCATCGATGCCGTCGAACAGGCTCT
>CAIPFS010000291.1 GCA_903864375.1 uncultured Verrucomicrobiota bacterium | reverse complement strand
GTGCGGTACTTCACCGATGGAACGGTGATCGGGAGCCGGGCCTGGGTGAACGAGGTGTTTGAGCAACATCGCCAGCGCTTCGGACCCCGGCGAAAGGATGGGGCACGGAAGTTCCGCTTCCTCGCCGACCAGTCCCTCTTTGGGTTGCGGGATTTGAAGCAGAGCCCGGTTGCATCGATTTGACGGCAGCGTTTTAATGGAAATTTCGCTTCAGCCCCCGGCTCGATTGCCGTCCATCCTCTGGTTCGATATACTCGGACATCGAATGACGTTTTCTTTCACAAAAATGTCCGGGGCGGGCAATGACTTCATCCTGGCTGACAACCGTGATGGCCGCTTGAAGTTGACCCGGGAGCATGTGGCAAAACTTTGCCACCGACAATTTGGCATCGGAGCGGATGGCCTCATGCTGTTGATACCCAGTCCAGATTCACAGGCGGACTGGGCCTGGCAATTCTGGAATTCCGATGGTTCCGACGCGGAGATGTGCGGCAACGGTGCCCGTTGCTTTGCCCGATACTTGCAACGCCAGACCCATTGGGCTGCCCATTCTGTGACCTTCAGGACCGCCGCAGGAGTGATTCGGGCTGATTTCAATGGTGACCGCGTCACGGTCAACCTCACCGCACCGCACACTCTCAAGCTCGGTGAAAAGGTGGTGACCAGCCAGGGTGAACTGCACATCCACTCCTTAAATACGGGCGTCCCACATGCGGTTGTATTTGTACCGGATGCCGACCGCGTCATGGTCGGTTCGCTTGGGTCTGAACTTCGCTGGCACGAGCATTTCAAACCTCGCGGAACGAACGTCAATTTCGCCCAGATTCTGGGCCCCAGCCACCTTCGTGTTCGGACCTACGAACGGGGAGTTGAGGGAGAGACTCTCGCTTGTGGAACAGGTGTTTCAGCGACTGCCATGGTCAGCGCCCGTATCCACCATTTCCAATCGCCCATCCGAGTTCAGGTGCAGGGCGGCGATGAGTTGGAAGTGTCCTTTCAGGAGACGCCCGATGGATTCAGCGATGTCCGGCTGAGTGGCCCCGCCACCTTTGTTTTTGACGGAACGACCGAACTCTGAGGGCGAATGCTTGTCCACTTCTCCAATCAACGATTTCGGTTGATCTGAACGGACCTTCGCCAGTTTGACGTTTAGGTGCCCTGAAAACTGGCAGATCGATTGATAGCCAGGTTGGTGAGGACGGTTGCGTTCCGTTGACGATGCTGATTTACTACGCGTACGTATGAATAGCCCTGCAGCAGCGACCTCCCGATTCACCGTGACTGCCTGGGTGGTCATCGTGATCGCGGTCATCGGCTTCCTTTTCGACACCTACGAGCTCTTGATGTTTCCGCTGATTGCCAATCCGGCAGTGGCCGAACTACTTCAACTGCCACCCAACCATCCCGAAGTCCGGGACTGGGTTGGGAAAATGCTTTGGATTACAGCTTTATCGGGTGGGGTTTTTGGGTTGTTGGGCGGTTGGTTGACGGACCGCATTGGTCGCAAGACGGTTTTGGCGGGGAGTATTGCCCTCTATGCCGTCTCCCCCGTGCTTGCGTCCCTGAGTACGAGCCTGGCCTCCTTTATCTTTTTCCGCTCCACCACTTTCATCGGCGTATGCGTCGAGTTTGTTGCGGCAATCACCTGGCTGGCAGAGCTTTTTCCGGATAAGAAGCAGAGGGAAATTGTTTTGGGTGTCACTCAAGCGTTCGCATCGCTGGGTGGCATTCTGGTGACCCAAGCCAATGCCATCGTCCTCAAGGCGGCTGCCACCCTGCCCCTTTTGCCAATCTCCGAACCGCTCAATGGCCACGCCACCTGGCGGTACCTGCTGATGACCGGATTACTACCTTCCATCCCAATCGCCCTTCTCCTCCCTTTTGCACCCGAGTCGAATGTGTGGAAAGAGCGACGGAAATCCGGAAACCTTCGACGTCCCAGTCTCGCCGCACTTTTTTCCCCGGAGTTACGCCGGACAACCGTTGTCACTGCCGGGCTATCCGCCTGTGCTTACGCGGTGGCTTTTGGCGCTCTTCAATTGACGCCGACTCAAATTGCACCCGGGCTTCCCGACCTTGCTGACGAACGCGCCGCTCTCAAACCGCTGGTGATTGAAGCCGCGGCATTGAACAAACAACTGGATGAAGCGACCCCGGCTTTTGCATCCGCGACGGAAATCGTTCCCGGCCTGAAAGAATTGGCCGGCCAGCGGACCAAGGGCCGACAAGCGATAACAGCGGCCAGGAAGGTCCTGGACAATTCAAGTCTGGACGAATCGGCCAGAGCGACAGCGTTGGCTAAGATTGCCGGCCTCACCAATGGATTTGCAGAATTGGACAAGCGGCTGACGGAGCTCACGAAAGACAATCCTGACGCCAAGAAGGCGGTGCTCAATCGAGAAAAAGTCCTGGGGCAACTGGCCGCGAACCGTGCCAAGCAGGATGCACCTGACAAAATCCTCAAAGAGAGGGGCAACACCGTCCAATTCTGGCAGGAAACCGGAGGTCTTCTGGGGCGGATAACCCTCGCTGGACTGGTTGTGACCGCCCTTGCGCGGAGGAAAATCCTTCGGGCATTCCAGATCCCGGCTCTGATCATTGCTCCGTTAACCTACTACTATGTTTTCCGGAACAATCCCGAACTGTTTCCATGGGCGGTCGCGGCCCTGGGATTTACGACCACCGCTCAATTCAGCTATTTCGGAGAATACCTGCCCAAGGTTTTTCCGGTCTACCTGCGCGGAACCGGGGCAAGCTTCGCCACCAACGTCGGTGGTCGCATGATTGGAACCTCCGCCGCCTTGATCACTTCGAAAGTACTGGCACCCCAGTTTTCCGGTTCCACCTACGAGCAAGTCGCCACAGCAGCCGCGGTGGTGGCCACTGTGGTTATGGCCATCGGGTTGTTGCTCAGCTTTCAACTGCCTGAACCCGCTGCCGAGGCTGCCGACTGATCTTCGGGACAGCCCTGCCCCCTCCTTTCGTTGACCAATGGCGCCGCACAGGGCCGTCCGCATTCACCTCAACTGAGGCGGCGGAAAACCAAAGGAGCGGAAGAGCTCGATTCATGCCGGGATAAACTGGGGACTTCTCAGAGATCCCGAGCGGTGGCCCCTGATTTTGTGGCTGGTCAACCGGGGCAAAGCAGGCTACCAACTACCGAAGGATGCATCCGTAGCTCAATTGGATAGAGCATTTGACTTCGGATCAAAGGGTTGCAGGTTCAAGTCCTG
>CAIPFS010000290.1 GCA_903864375.1 uncultured Verrucomicrobiota bacterium | reverse complement strand
GGCTTTATCGTCCGGGTGGTTCAGGCGACCACCACCGCTGGAGAACTCCCGAACAACAATACGCGGACAGAGGCACAGTTGGCGGGCACCTTGATCAATCCGGTGACCAAGCTGCCGTACGAGAACATTGCCGACACCTCCGCCTTCAATGCGGACGGGACCTACTTTGAGACGGCCATCATCTCGTACAACAAGACGGGATCCCCCACCCAATTCCCCGGGCTTCCCAGCCTCGTGGAAGACAGCAACTTCAGCAATATCGCCATGGACGCCGTGGCCTATCTGGCTCTCGACCCGGGCACCTATTCGATGATCGTCAACAGCGACGACGGATTCAAGGTGACTGCAGGTCTGGATGCCCGCGACCAGCTCAATTCCATCAAGCTGGGTGAATATGAAGGCGGACGTGGATCGGCTGATACGACCTTCAACTTCACCGTTTCCCAGGCTGGACTTTATTCGTTCCGGCTCACCTATGAACAGGGTGGCGGCGACGCCGTTGTGGATTGGTATACCGCCCCGGTCGACAATCCGGACGCGCGGGTTCATATCAATGATGCCGGTGGCGTTCCCGCCTACCGGAAAGTCAGTGCCGCGACTCTTCCGTATGTCAGCTTTGGTCAGCCGCTGCCGGGAGCCAAGGACGTCTCCCCGAGCGCTCCCATCAAGTACATCATCAGTGATGGAAGCCCCAACACGGTGATTCCTTCGACGGTCGTGTTGTCATTCGACGGGGTCAACACCGGGAGCACCGCCACCAAGGTAGGAAGTGCCACCACCATCTCCTACACCCCCCCGACTCTTCTCGAGCCGTTGTCGGTTCACACGGTGAAGCTGGTGTTTGGTGACAGTGGTTCGCACCTGCGCACCAACGAATTCACCTTCAAGGCATCGTCCGTCGGTAACATCACGCTGCCGCCTCCGATCTACTTGGAGACGTTTGACGCAGTTCCCGAGGGAACGATTCCGGTCGGCTGGGCTGCCACCAACTACACCGATTCACTGACTCCGGGCGAAGACCTGGACGATCCCAAGTCGGATTCGTTCCTGGGCTGGATCAGCCTCTCGTCGAACCGCGTGGCCAGCATCGGCGACGCCGGTCGTTGGGATGGTCCCCGTCGTTTGGCGGTTCGTGAGCAATACGTGAACGGAGTGCGGGTTGCCTCCCTGATCACCAACAACTTCATGTATGCCGAATCCGACACCCGGGGCGGCAGCCAGGTTCAATACCTGTTCACCAAGGACTATGACTTCAGCTCCTACTCCAACGTGTTTGTGTCCTACCACAACATCTACGAGCAGAACCAGGACAGCATGGGTTCCGTGGAGTACTCCATCGACGGCGGCAAGAACTGGCAGCCGGTGGTTTATTATCTGGATGGACCCGACATCGCCCTTCTGCCTTCCGGTGATGTCGACGGATACAACACCTTGATCGCGCCTCAGACCGACACGGCGGTTTACACCGACCCGAACACTGGTGACCAGGCCGGCGGTTATTATGGAGCCTTCATCGGCATCCAGGACACCAACCGTTGGGCTGCTCTCGGACCCTTCATCAGTGCCCGCGTCAATGACGACTATGTTGAGGGCAAACGGGTTGAAATCTACCGGCTCCCTCTGGCCGACAAGCAGAAGACCGTTCGCTTGCGCTTCGCCCAGGCCGGAACCGGAAGCTGGTACTTCGGCATTGATGACCTCGGCTTCTATTCCATCACCAAGGTGGATGCTCCGAAGTTCACCGCCCTCCCTGCCAATGCCAGCCGGATCGCCGGATTCAATGCCACCTTCAACGGTGCCGCTTCTGGCGTGGAAGTGAAGTATCAGTGGCTGCACGCGGGCACCAACCTGCCGGGCGCAACGGGCACCAGCATCACGCTCAGCAAGGTCGGACCCCAGGATGCCGGCACCTACACCCTCCAGGCCTCCAATTCTGGAGGAACCATCAGTGCAGATGCCACCCTGACCCTTCTGCCTTCGCCTGAACCGGTCCTCACCGTGACCAACGGTCTCGTGACCCACCTCAAGTTCGATGGCGACTATTCCGATGCTTCCGGCAACGGAGTGACCGGCACCCCCAACGGCACCCCTTACTTCACCAACGGTGTCGTCGGCAATGCCCTCTACATCAAGAACCTCAAGGATGGTTCACGGAATGACTATGTGTCCCTCGGTTATCCCGACGTCCTCAAGTTTGGTGACGAAAAGGTCGGAACCACCGGCAGCGACTTCACGGTCTCGTTCTGGGTGCACCTGATCGAACAAGCCGACGACCAGGCCTTCATTTCCCAGAAGGATTGGAACTCCAGCAACAACCGCGGTTGGGGTATCTTCTCCCAAGGTGGTTCGGTCATCCGAAATCAAATTACCGGCCCCAACGGCGGCTCGGATAAGTTCAGCAAGAATCCTGCTCCTGGCCTGAACGACGGCAAGTGGCACCTCCTCACCGTGGTGGTCAAGCGGGCTTCGACGGTTGATACCTACTCCGACGGAAGCCTGCTCCAGTCCTACGCTATCGCGACCAAAGGCACCATCGATACCGACGACCTCGGCTTCGCTGTGAACATTGGTCAGGACGGCACCGGCAAGTACACGGACGGCGGTTCTGCCGAAATCGAATGGGTTGTGGATGATCTCGGCATTTGGCGTCGTGCGCTGACGGCCGACGAAATCGCCGCCATCTACCTCCGTGGCACCAATGGCAAGAGCCTCGACGTGGTTCCGAGCGCCGGTAGTGCTCCTGTGGTTTCGGCCCCGACCCTCGCGGGCGGTAACGTGACCCTCAACTGGGCCGGCGGAGTCGGTCCCTTCAAGGTTCAAGTCAAGTCGGCGTTGAATGCCGCCACCTGGACAGACCTCACCACGACCACCAGCCACACCTACACCACCCCCACGGGCGGTGCAGCGAGCTACTATCGCGTGGTTGATACCGGTCTGTAAGGACCTGTCACTCCATTCCCTGCAAGCGGGTCGGGATTTTTCCCGGCCCGCTTTTTTTTTGGCCTTCGCCTGGGGCTTCCACCGTCGGCGGAACGCATCGCCAAATCGCGAATTGGTCTGTAAGGAACCCGCCTTTTCGGCAACTCACTGCCATATGAAACGTCGATTGTTCCTCTTCTCATTCGGTTTGCTTACCACCACCGTCCTTTCCCTGGCTGCGGAAAAGGCGCTGTTGAATCTCGACAAAATGGGTGTGGCTATTCAGGGCTACGATCCGGTCGCCTTCTTCACCGTTGGAGCGCCGGTCAAGGGAAACCCGGAAATCACCAGCACTTATCACTCGGCCGTCTATTGGTTCCACAGCGCCAAAAACAAGGAAACCTTTGAGGCCGAACCCAGGAAGTATGAACCCCAATTCGGTGGGTATTGCGCCTATGGCGTCAGCCGGAATGCGTTGGCCCCCATTGACATCAATGCCTGGCAGATTGTGGATGGACGGTTGTTGATGCAAAAGAACACCGGTATCCGGGATGACTTCAATGAAGACACCAAGGGTAATCTGAAAAAGGCGGATGGTAACTGGCCAAAGCTGCTCGAAAAGAAGGGCAAGTAGGAGGATGCCGACTCAGCAAATCCATTCGACACGATGATGAGAAAGCATGGGGCACTGGGCGCTATCAGAAGTGGCCCGAACCACGTCCGTTCGGACGCCCTCCTGCAAGTCCCCGATCATTGCGGGGATCATCACCTCTCCCGGTCCACATGCATCTTGGTCAGGCTCCTGCCGATTCAAGGGCGGTCCAAACGACGGAGATTTCGCACGGGCGAAGCCCCTGGGCCGTCCGCAGGACCGAGGCTCTGGCGGTCCGAACTCCACCAGAACATGTTGTCGGACCGATCGGAAGGCCAATGGCCCTATCATACGGCCACACGGATCAACGTAACGCCGGAATTCACCCTGACCATCGATGAAGTTGCTCATTGAAGCCGTCCTTCTCCTCCTGCTGGTCTACATCACTGCGGGGAGTCTCTTTTCCGTGCTCTTTCACGGGCGCGGCCTGCTCCGGGTCGATGGTGCCACCGCAGGAGCGGGATGGTTCTTTCGATGCCTCATCACCCCGGGGATCATCCTTTTCTGGCCCTTGCTGGCCCGGCAATGGTTTCAGAGAGCGACCCCCAACCGCCCTCGCGTCGACGAGACCCTTTCAACCGAAACCTTGGGGCGTCTGCACCGATGGGGGTGGTACCTGATCCTGTTTCTGGTCCCACTCATTCTGGCGACCGCCCTGCTGGTCCGTCCGCCAATGCGAACTGTCCCCTCATTTCCGTCCGGGTTGGAAAGCCCTGTCCATCCCTGATAAAGAGTTATGTCTGATCATTATCGCGCCATCGATTGGAACCGGCAAAAGCGTCGCTACGATACCGCTCTGGCCGGATTGGTTGTGATGGGTGCGGTGACCTTTCTTGGGGTGTCCGCCTGGATTTCGCCGGAATCGACTGCAGAAACCTTGATCCTGCGGACTACATCGGTTCTCGCCTTTTTTCTGCTCCACATCCTTCTGGCCATTGGCCCCTTGGCCCGACTCGATCCGCGATTTCTCCCCATTCTCTACAATCGCCGCCACTTGGGAGTCACCATCTTCCTGCTCGCCCTCATTCATGGCCTTCTGGCGACCATCCAATTTCATGCCTTGGGAGATGAAAATCCACTGGTCAGCCTGCTGACCGCCTATTCCCGCGATTACCGTGTCTGGTCGGATGGACACTGGCAACTGGCTCATTTTCCGTTCGAGCCTTTTGGCGTTTTGGCCCTCGGCCTGTTGTTAACCCTTGCGGCCCTGAGCCATGATTTCTGGTTGAAGCGGCTGGGTGCGGGATGGTGGAAGGCCTGTCATTTGCTCATTTATCCGGCCTACGTCCTCCTCGTCGCCCACGTGGCCTTTGGAATTCTTCAAACGGAACGGTCGCCGGTTTATCCCGTCCTGTTGTTCATGGGATTCCTGCTCATCACCACGCTGCACCTTCGGGCCGCGGCTCTTGAAAAAGCCCGAATCAAGACCACAGCCACGGCGTCGTTCGATGGTTTTGTCAGCGTAGGTCCGATCCCAAGCCTGGAAGAAGGACATGCCCAGGTTGTTCAGGTCGGAAGCGTACGCGTTGCCTTGGTGCGTCACCAGAACCGGCT
>CAIPFS010000289.1 GCA_903864375.1 uncultured Verrucomicrobiota bacterium | reverse complement strand
GAGGAGAAAGCCGATCACCACGAGGTTTTTCGCAATCTTCCCCTTTCTTCTGCGGCCCTCCCTGCGTCGCACGCGGATGATCTCGAACTCAGCGTCGGTCGGTAAATCCGATGCCTCCGCATCCAGTTGATCCTTGGGAACGCGGTGGTCTTTTGAATTCGTCGACGATAGGGAAGACATGGGGCGGCTGGCCTGAGACTGACGGGGGGCGCCTGGTGTTGACTGGTTTAGAATCTGGAAGGCAGCCCTGACGGAATGACGTGATGCTGCCCGGAGAACATAAAATTAAGTTTTACTTACTATTCAAAGCATAACAGGTCGGGGAGTTGATTGCAAGATTTGGGTTGCCTGCGGCTGGTCGCCGTCCCTTTTCACTATCTTTCGAGTAACCGATGGCTAGGTTGGATGGTTATCAGTGGAATTCAGGTGATCACGAACGTATTGGCATGAACTCATTTTGTCGCTGGCTCACCGGGCTGTCCCTCGGACTGCAATTCGGGGTGTCGGGTAGCACTTATCTGGTTGAATTGGAACGACCTCCAGTCGCTGATGTCGAACTGGCGCGGAACGTGGCAACCTCGTCCGTTGTAGCGCCCGGCCAGGAACCGGGTTCACTTCGCCGTGCTGAGGTTCTTGCCGATCAAGCCGCCCTTGAACCCGCGATCACAGGTCTCGGCGGGCAGGTAACGGGACGCTTTCAGACGGTCCTCAATGCCTTCCGTGTGGAACTGCCGGCGGCTTCACTTTCCGCGGTTCGAGCTCTCCCCGGAGTCAAACAGGTCCGGTTGGCCCATATCTACCAGCGTCAACTTCGATTCAGCGTTCCGTTCATTGGAGCACCCGCAGTTTGGGCCTCCTCCGGCCTTTCACTGACCGGCAAAGGGGTGAAACTCGGCATCATCGACAGTGGCATCGATTATAACCACGCCGATTTTGGAGGCTCGGGCAGCGTGGCGGACTACATCGCCAACGATCCCACCCTTATTGAACCCGGTACATTTCCCACTGCCAAGGTCGTGGGGGGAACCGACTTCGTCGGCGAGGATTACGATGCTTCCGGAATCACCGGTAGCACCACGCCAGTTCCCGACCCGGATCCGCTCGATGACACGGACGAGCATCATGGAACCCATGTGGCAGGTATCGCAGCCGGTTTTGGTGTCACTACCAATCATCTCACGTTTCAACGCGGGTATTCCAGTCCGTACAATTCAAGCCAGTTTCTGATCGGTCCTGGAGTCGCCCCGGAGGCATCGCTCTATGCCTTGAAAATCTTCGGCAAATCCGGCTCCACTGGTGCCGTTCCCGATGCCTTGGACTGGGCGGCTGATCCCAATCAGGACGGTCGTACAGCCGACCACCTGGACGTCGTCAATCTGTCTCTGGGAAGTGAATTTGGTGTCGAAGATCCCACCGACCCTGAATTGGCGGCGATCGACCGGTTGGCCCGACTCGGATGTGTCGTTTGCATTGCCGCCGGTAATGACGGAAATACCTCCTACATCGTCTCCTCTCCTGGACTTGCGGCCCGGGCCATCACCGTCGCCAATTCCTACGCCGATGGTAACCCGACGCTCCAAATCAATGTGACGGCTCCAGCGGCGGTGGTGGGTTCCTATTCAGCAGTGGAGGGCGATTTTACGGCACCCTTGTCCCAGGTCGGAACCCTCTCCGGTACCGTTGTCGCCACCAGCCCGGCCGACGCCTGCGCTACTTTGGTCAATGGCAGTGCCCTGGCGGGGAAAATCGCACTCATCAATCGAGGGACTTGTTTCTTTAGCGAAAAAGTCAGGAGCGCTCAACAGAGCGGGGCAATCGCGGTGATCATGGTCAACAATACGAGTACCCCTCCCTTTGTCATGAGTGGCAGTGGGGACACCTCGGACATCACCATTCCCGGGGTCATGATCAGTCAGACAGATGGAGCTAAACTGCGGGCACAATCGAGCCACGGATTGAAAGTAACCATCGGACCCAATGTGGTCGCTCTTCATCCGGAATACAAAGATGAGCTGGATGATAGCAGTTCGCGCGGCCCGGTGCTCAACAGCAGCCATCTGAAGCCGGACATCGCGGCCCCGGGTGCTGTTATCCACTCCGCTCTGGGTGGAAGTGGCACGGATGGCATCACCTATTCCGGTACCTCCATGGCCACCCCCCATGTTGCCGGTGCCGCCGCCCTGCTGAAACAGCAGCATCCCACGTGGTCCGCCGACGATATCAAAGCGGCGTTGATGAATACCTCCGTGCCCACACGTGATGCCTCCGGAAATGTCTATCCGGAGTCTCGGACCGGTGCCGGTCGACTGAAGGTCAACGCAGCTGCGGCCACGACAGTGATCTTCAAGGCAGATAATTCTGCTGGGGACATTTCGGTCAATTACGGCAGCCACGAATTGCCGGTGGCCTACTCCAACACCCGCAATCTCCGACTGGTCAATCATGGGAGCGCGGATTCCACTTTCTCGCTTTCCTCCGTTGCGACCTATGCGGAACCAGGGATCCGCCTGACCTTCAGTCCGCCTTCGGTCACCGTACCCGCCGGAGGCAGCGCCGTGGTGGCTGTTCGGCTTGACGCCGACCCTTCCCAATTCATCCGCAAAGCCGAGCCGACCAGCTCGCTGACCTTGAATTCCATTCCCCGTCCGCAGCTTCCCGAGTCTTCCGGCGAAATCTGGGCGACCAATGCGGCGCTGGCTCTTCACATTCCGTGGTACGGTATCTTTCGAGCCGCTTCCACCTATGCCGTCGGGGCAACGACAGTCGGGTTGCCCACAACCGATGGCGCTGCGCTCTTCCTGCCGACCCGGGGAACGTCCTCGCACTCCGCGCCTCTGGCAGCCGTGCTGGAGTTGGGTGCCATTCTTCCCAGTCACGGATTCACTGATGATCAGGCCGAAACCGATGTGCTGGCTTTCGGTGCTACTTCGGATTTTGACGTCACCCGTTCCGTGGCCGCGGCCAGGCTTTACTTCGGATTCGCGGTCGCCGGCACATGGCCCACTCCCCAGCGCGCCTGGATTAATCTGGATGTCGAAATCGATGTCAACAATGACGGGGTCGTCGATTATACCCTGGTCAACGGCGATGCCGGCACGTTTGCCTCAGGCTTTGTCGATGACTATTTCAATTCAACGGGCGCTCTCGAAACCATTGTTCGCAATGAATCCCTGGCCAGCGGTAACCTCACGGAGGCCCTCCCCATCAACGGACTCTCCGAAAACAGCCATGATACCGCGCCGTTCGAAAATGGGACCATCATCCATGGCGTCCGTGCCAGTGCCATCGGGTTGACTTCAGCGAAATCGACCTTCCGTTATCGAATCCACGCCCAGGGAAGCTATGAGTCCATCACGGACTGGGTCGACTTCGATGCAGCACGGCCTGTTCTCGATCCCACCACCGCCGGGATCAATCACACCCCCTTCTTTGCCGAGGGATTTAGTCCGCAGGTTGCTGTACATCGATCACGCGCGGACGCCCGTGGCTATGGCGATGCCAACCCCCTCCATGCCCTGATCCTTCATCAACACAATCCGGCGGGTCGGCGCTATGATGTCGTTAAATTGGATTTGTCCACCCAGGATACCGATAACGATGGATTGCCCGACGCATGGGAGTTGATGTGGTTTGGAGACCTGACCCAATCCGGCAACGATGACACCAGTGGTGATGGCGTGACCAATGCCGGGGAATACCAACGCGGACGGGATCCCCTCGTGCCGGTGATCCAGGCTTCCCATGCTCCGCTCAACCCGGTGTCCTGGAGCAGCTGGCCCGGTTATTTTTATACCTTGGAACGTTCCCTCAATTTGGCGAACGGTTTTACGATCGTGCGTTCGCATGTTCCTGCCACGGGCACCAACACCTCCGTGTCCCTGATCGACAACGTTGTGTTGACTCACGCGTTTTACCGCGTCCGCCGCGAATAGCGGATCGAGTTCGTCGAAATCGGCCTTTGTGCGCGACGAACGGTTGTCGCATCGTTCTCCCATGTCCGAACGGATCGTTACTGACGTCCTGGCCCGGCCCGATCAGGTTCTCGAACAGACCCTCCGACCCGGGGCGTTCGCCGATTTTACCGGCCAGGCCAAGGTCAAGGAACGCCTCGAGATCGCCGTCGCCGCCGCCCGCCAACGCGGCGAGGCCCTCGATCACATTCTGCTCTCAGGCCCCCCGGGATTGGGCAAGACTACTCTGGCCAAGATTCTGGCGGGAGCCATGGGGGCGACCCTCCGGGAAACCAGCGGTCCGACGGTCGAGAAAGCCGCTGATCTTGCCGGGCTTTTGACCAATCTCGAGGCTGGGGACGTTCTATTCATCGATGAAATCCATCGGCTGCAAAAGACCATTGAGGAATACCTCTACCCAGCCATGGAAGACTACAAACTCGACATTCTGATCGACCAGGGGCCCAACGCCCGCAGTGTCCGGTTGTCGCTTCCCCGCTTCACCCTGATTGGTGCCACCACCCGAAGCGGACTCCTCAGTGCGCCGCTCCTGACCCGGTTTGGGATTCGCGAGCGCCTGGACTACTACTCTGCCGATCAACTCCAGCGGATCCTTCTCCGCGCTGCCGGTCTGCTGAAGGTGGAAATTGAACCCGAAGGCGCCATGGAGATTGCCCGCCGCAGCCGCGGAACACCCCGGATCGCCAATAACCTTCTTCGGCGTGTTCGCGACTATGCCCAGGTGCGTGCGGACGGTCGTATCACCCGTTCCCTCGCCGATACCGCGCTGGCCATCCTCGAGATCGACCAATATGGCCTTGATGAAATGGACAAACGCATCCTCGAAGCCATCATCGGCAAGTTTGGTGGAGGGCCGGTGGGCGTGAACTCGCTCGCAGTAGCCGTCGGCGAGGAGCCCGATACCATTGAAGAAGTGTATGAACCGTACCTGATTATGGAGGGCTACCTCCAAAGGACGCCTCAGGGCCGCATCGCCTCCGAATTGGCCTACCGCCGACTGGGTCTCAAGCCCGCAGTCTCTCGTCAAGCGGGCCTTCTCTGACCCAGCGGGATGGACACGGGAGTCCCGACGGTCTTTCCACGCCTTGGATCCGCGCGTCCTCACGACGTGGCGCAGACCCTATGTTATCTTGTGGCCCTTGCACCGCGCGGATTTCAACTCGTCCGCGCTACGACTACTCCCGTAGACAGATTACGATCAGGATGTCGAATGAGCGCTGCTTTTGTGGAATGACCAAAACCAACGTCGGAGCCAACGTGGCGGCCAGGGTGGCTCCTATATCGAGCTGCCTTTCCCACCCGCCACCCCCAACGGTTCCACCCTTAAATCCCTCAACCCAAAGAGGGTGGAGTCGTTCAGGAACCTGAGCCGCCTGGCGCCATCCTTGCGCCTGGGACCAAACCGTTGGCGATGGTCTTCAAAGACTTGATTGACCCAAGTTCGACTCCCAATGACCGCTCCATCCGTAAAGTACCTTACCCGACACCTCACATAGTCCCCCCATCCCAGCTTCCCCTTCTGCGCAAAGACCTCCTGAACTTTTTCTGCTGAAATGCCAGCCCGGAGGGCGGGGCCATCGGGGCCCTGAATTCCCTCGGTCATCCCCTCCCCAAACACCCACAACCGATACCGGGCCATGGACTCGGTCAGGTTCCCATCCTCCCCTTCAGCGGGGTGAATGATGGCCCG
>CAIPFS010000288.1 GCA_903864375.1 uncultured Verrucomicrobiota bacterium | reverse complement strand
GTGGCGGAGTGGGAGATCAGCCATGTGCTGCACCTGGCCGCGGACTCCCATGTCGACCGTTCCATCGCCGCACCCGCCGACTTTATCACCACCAACATCGTCGGCACCTTCCACCTCCTGGAAGCCTGCCGGGGCTCATGGACGGGCGCTTCCGCAGGGCGCCGGTTCCTCCATGTTTCCACGGATGAGGTCTATGGGTCACTCGGCCGGGAGGGGCGATTTACCGAATCGACTCCCTACGCCCCCAACTCCCCCTATTCCGCCAGCAAAGCCTCGAGCGACATGCTGGTAAGGGCCTATCACCAGACTTACGGGCTGCCAACCCTCATCACCAACTGTTCCAATAATTACGGTCCGCGCCAATTCCCTGAGAAATTGATTCCCGTCCTGATCCAGCGAGCCCTGGCCCGGCAACCCCTTCCCATCTTTGGGGATGGATTGCATGTCCGCGACTGGCTCCACGTCCGGGACCACTGTGAGGCCCTCTGGCAGGTCCTGAACCGCGGACGCCCCGGGGAAACCTACAATATCGGTGCCGAGAATGAATGGACGAACCTCCGGCTGGCCGAATGCGTCTGTGATCTGGTGGACGAACTGGCCCCTGAATTGGGCGGAAACACCCGAAACCTGATCTCACATGTGGAAGATCGGCCGGGCAACGACCGCCGCTATGCCATTGATGCGACCAAGGTCCGCTCCGAATTAGGCTGGAGACCGTCCCATGATTTCACGTCCGGTCTTCGCGAAACCATCGCCTGGTATATGGACCATCAGGACTGGGTGCGCGATGTCAGCCGGGGTCATTGACCCTCGGCTCCTGGTGTCGTCACCCAGGAACGGGTGAAGGAGGGGACCCGACTTTATTTTTTGGGAAGCCATTTCTCCCAGTTCTTCGCGTAGGCATCCACATTGGAGCGGTCGACCGGCACCAAGGCACTGATCTCTTTGACCGCCCTGGGTTCACGCTTGAAATGGACCTTGTCCAGGAGCAGCTCCAGGGAACGGTAACCCCATTGATAGCACTGCTGGGCCAGCAACTTCTGGACATGACCCGAACGGATGTAATTCAGCTGGGCGGGCAGGGCATCCACGCTGACGCATTTCACAGTTCCCGGTGCCCACTTCAAAGCTCCTTCGGTGAACAGCGGCCAACCGCCAATCATCGCCCAACCGGTGATGTCGGGATTGGCCTGCATGACCTGCTCCACCCGGGCGGCCGCATCCTGCGGTGTCTCACGGTGGTAATAGGCGTCGCGGACGGACAAGCCAGGAAAGGCCTTGGCGGCGGAACGAACACCCGCCACGCGCTTTTGCAGATTGGGTGCATTGGGATTGCCGGCAAGAATGGCGATGACCCCTTTTCCGTCCATCACCCGGGCCAGTTCCTCCAGAACCTGATGACCGCAGAGATCGTCATCCACCCCGTAGGTGACAAAGCGTTTGGACGCCGGGGCGTCGCTGTCGAAGGTCGACACGGATACGCCGGCGTCCACGGCGCGGTTGATCGCAGCCGTGACCTTATTGGCGTCGCTGCAACTGATCGCGATGCCATCCACACCGGCCAAAACCAGTTGTTCGAGGGCCTCCGCCTGCTTCTGGGCGTCTTCGTCGTTGGGAGTCCGCCAGTCGACCTCGATTTTTAGGCCATGTCGGGCACTCAATTCAAGGGCGGCATCCACCGCCCCGACCCGGGCCACTTGAAAGACGGCGTTGCCCTGGGATTTGGCAATCAACCCGAAGCGGTACGATTTGGGGGCGGCTGTCGCCACGAAGGGCAGGACGGCGGCTCCGGCAAGGAAGGAACGGCGATTCATAGGGGACGGTTTGAAGGAACCGGAAGCCCGCCCATGAGTCAAGACAGGACCCACCGAAGGGCCCCGCTTCATTCTTCCCTCCCCTCAATCCCCTACTTTCCCGAGACCCCCAGAAGATATATCAGGATTAACTCCGGCAAATCCAACGAATAGCCTCCCTCCAGAAGGCTGAACGTCGGAATGCCCAGACTCCGGACTTGCTGGCCAATCCAGTAAAAGTCCTCCTGCAAGAGCGTCCCGTTGGCCAGCGGATCCTCGGCATAGGCATCAAATCCGGCCGAAACCGCCAGCACCTGAGGCTGGGTGGCGTGCAATCGGTCCAACGCCCGCCGCAGGTGATCGCGCCATTGCGCCCGGGGAGTCGCCGGAGCCACGGGAAAGTTGAAGCAATTGGGGCCGACATCGACACCTCCGGTGCCTGGATAGGCCGGGTATTGGTGCACCGAGGCAAAGGCGACACCGCTCTGTCCAGCCACGATGTCCTCGGTGCCGTTGCCGTGATGGACATCGAAATCGAACACGGCCACGCGAAGTCCCCGGGCCTGGGCTTCGAGTGCGGCAATGGCGATTGACCCGAGATAACAGAAACCCATGGATCTTTCCCGTTCGGCATGATGCCCGGGAGGTCGCATCAGGCTGAAGGCCGGAGTTCCCGCGAGCGCCAGGTCCATGGCTTTGAGGCCGGCCCCCACGCCCCGTCGGGCGTGAGTGCCAATTTCCGGATGCCAGGCGGTGTCGGCATCAAAATCCTCGGCCACCTCCAGGCGGGCCAGACAGGCAGAGGTGTGCGCCCGGAGCAATTGGGCTTCCGTGACCGGACCCGGCTCAGCCCATTCGACCGGCAACACCTTTTGACTGCGCAACAATTCCGCAGTTCGCTCGACCCGCGACGGCTTTTCCGGATGCCCTGGAGTGCGGTAACCCAGGCACAAAGGGGTATGGACGATGGTCATCATGGTTTGACGGACTGGATCAATTCCAGAAGCTGTGCCACACACAGGTCGGCAAAGCCAGGCTCATTGATGTTGCCCGGATACTCGATGAACGGGATCCCAGGACGCAACTGGGAGCGCCAGCTATCCCGGAGGGCGGCATCCGCCACCGGATCATAAAAGGGCTGGCCCGCTGCGCTGATCACACTGATGCCACCCAGCGGAAATACCACCGCCACAGGACCTTTCGAACGATTGCATTTTCCCGCCAGAATGCCACCAAGCCGGGCATTTTCCTCCGGCGTCGTCCGCATCAGGGTCACCTGGGGATTATGATGATAGAAACGGCGGTCCCGGAAGGATTCCGGCACCGAGGCCGGCTCTCCAAAGTTGACCATGTCGAGGCAGCCCGGCGTCAGAATCGCCGGGACCCCTTTCTCGCCGGCTGCATCGCAGCGGGTGGGGCCGGCGTTTAAAACACCTCCAACCAATTCATCCGCCCACTCGGTGGTGGTAATGTCCAACACCCCCGCAACCAACCCACTCTCAATGATGGACTCCATGGTCCGGCCTCCAGTGCCGGTGGCCGCAAACACCAGAACTTCGTAACCAGCGGCCTCAAGGACCGTTCGGGCACGGGAGACGCAGGGAGTGGTGTTGCCAAACTGCGAGGCCACAATCATCGGCTTGGCGTCCTGAAGGTTGGGCACCTTTGCCTCGACCATCCCACAAATGGCCCCGGCGGCCTGGGCCAGCAATAACCGCGAAAGTCGGTTCAGTCCCGCCACGTCGACAATGCTGGGCATGAACGTGATGTCCTTGATTCCCACATACGGAGCGATGTTGCCGCTGGTCAGCGTGGAGACCATGAACTTGGGAATACCCAGGGGAAGCGCCCGCATGGCGGCCGTGCAAATGGCGGTTCCGCCGCCGCCGCCCAACGAGAGAACCCCATGGATGCGGGCTTCCGCGTGCAACCGCGCCAGAAGGATGGGGGCACCCCTGGCCATGAGGGCCACCGCTTCCCCCCGATCCCGCCGGGCTACGACCGACGCCAGATCCACTCCGGCGGCCTGTGCAACCTCCTCTCGGGAAATATCCGGTGTCAGACGGGCCGGGTCGAGGGTCCCGACGTCAATACGAACCGTTTGATGCCCGCGCCCCCGAATCAGCTCGTCGACATAGGCATGTTCGTCTCCCTTGGTGTCGAAGGTCCCGAGAATCGCAATGGTGGCCATGATTGGAGTGAACGATGGCAGGGTACCGTTGCCTCCCCAAGGTCTGGCAAGCCTCCGTCGTCAAGATGTTGGGGATCGTCCTGACGACCTGGCGACCTCCTTCGAAAGCCTCCACCTCTCTATCTCGGCTTCAAGTCCCGGGCCAGAGCCTCCACGATGGATTTGGCCTCTGCCAATCCAACGCCGCTTTCCTCCTGGTAAACCTTGATGGCCTCCATTTTTCGCGTCGGGTCGCTGGCGAGTGCCCGGACTCGATCCGAGATCGGATTCAGAGCCGCCGCCGCCGGATTTCCAGCGTGACCTGCCCGGGACCCTCTCTTGGCCCGGAGAATCCAGACAGCCAGCTGAAATCCGACACACAGTCCGATGAGGACCAATAAAGCATCGCGGTTCAGAAAGTTAAGCAGCTTGCTGGCGGCGAAGTTGAATCCAGTCAGGAGCAGAACGACCAAGGCCAGAAGCAGAAGGTTTAACGGCACGTCCTTCCAGCGAATAGGCGGATAGAGCCGGAACGACTTGACCTGGTTATCCAGGTGAAAGGAACGGTCATCCATTGAATCTGATTTCAATCCTTCCATGGACCGAAAATAGGCGGACGAGAGGACCCGAGACCAGTGGAAAGGACGCCCAAAATTCCGCCTGACCCTGACAACTGACCTGTCCCTCTGTTGGGTTGCGCGGGTAAAACATCTCCCGGGACCGCTGGCGATCCTTGGATGATTGCTCCATGCTTTCCGGGTGACTCGGCGCATCCGGTTTCTACCGACGATTTTCCTGGGGGCCCTGATGCCGTGGTTGCTTTTGGCTCAGACGGGACGTTCACCCCTCCCGTCACCTCAGGCTCTCGAACAGCCCGGCAGGACCAATGAATTGGCCAGGCGATTTGCGGAGGATTTTACAAAGATGCGGGCCAGGGCCGAAAAGGGTGATGCTATGGCACAAAATCTGGTTGGGGAAATCTATGGTGCCGGCCGCTGGGTCACGGCTGACCCATCTGAAGCGCTCAAGTGGTACCGTCGTTCTGCCAAGAACGGTCATCCCCCGGGTCAATACAATCTGGCGGTGGCTCTTGAAAATGGGGAGGGAACCCCGGTCGACCTACCCGAGGCACTTCACTGGTACAAAAAGGCGGCCGGGCATGGATTTACTCCGGCAGAATACAACCTGGGCCTGATGTTATTGCGGGGACAGGCCGGAAAACCGGACGCCAAAGGGGGCGCCAGATGGATTCGGAAGGCAGCCGAGGGAAATGATCGACTCGCACAAGTCGCATTGGCCTCTCTCTACGCCGAAGGCAATGGAGTCCCCAAAGACCCGATCGAGGCATGGGCGTGGTTGAGCGTGGTCCTCACCGATCAGCGGTTTCACTACGAGACAGAAACTTTAAAATCGTCCCTGTCCAAGATCCAACAGGCCCTATCCCCATCTCAATTGGAAGCCGCACGCGCAAGAGCAGACGCGTTGACGAAGCAGATGACGAAAAACCCGCCGGAAGGAAGGTCAACTTCGGTAAAGTAACTGGATGAATCCCGATGGTCTCCGCGCTTCTTGCTTCCAAAGAATCCCCGTGACTTCGGCCTTGATTCGCCCCTGGAGAGCCAGTTCCTTCGATGGAACCCTCTCCCGAGTGGCAATCGGTTCCCTCAATTCCCACTGAACGACTCCAGAATCCTTTTCCACTGCGGCTTCTGGGTATCAATCGACCCCTCGGTCCAGACAACAAACTGGGACAAAGACATCTTTTGTTCGGTGGACCATTGGGAGGCAAGGCGGGATTGGAGCTCCCCGGGGCTCCAACCGCGGGCGGTGAGACGGCGCTGCTGTTCGATTCCGGTGCACGCCATGCAGACCGTCGCCTCAAAGGACCGCTGATAGCCCTTCTCGAACAACAAGGGAATAATGACACAACCCACCTGAGAACCCTGAGCCTTCCAGACGTCCGCTGCCTGTTTCCATCCGGCCTCGATCCGGGGCTGAAGGATCTCTTCGAGGGTCTTCCTCGAGGTCGCGTCGGAAAAGACACGCCGGGCGAGAAGAGGACGGTTCAAATTCCCGTGTTGATCGACATAATCCGGTCCGAAGGCTTGAATGATTTCAGCCAGGGCAGGAAACCCGGGCTGAACCAACTGTCGGGCAAGGTCATCAGAGTCGATGACTGGAATGGACATCCGACGAAGGACGTCCCCTGTCGTGGACTTTCCCATCCCAATCCCACCCGTGATTCCCAACAACTTCACGGCTGGGAGAGGGACGAATCAAGGAGCAACAATGGTCCGGTAGGCGCGGAAGCCATTGGTGCTGACTGGTGCCTGAATCAGGAAGGAGCCGAGGGAATTGACGTTCGTGCTCAAAGCACCCCAATGGATCAGGTCGCGGGAATACTGGGTCAGGTAAACCTGATCCAGCTGACCGGTGACATAAATTTGGGCATTGCCGGAGGCCACCTTGACCAATTGGTCATGAGCCACCGAGGTGGAGTCCACCGCCGGTCGGATATGAAGCTGGATGTTGTCCAGCCAGGCGGTATCGGAACCGGCGGAACCGCTGGAGTCCTTGGAATAACGCCACTCATAGGTGTGAGTGCCGCTGGGGACTGCAAACCCGAAGGTCGCCCAATCCACCCGACCCGACCAATGTTGAATCAGACTTCCGTCAATATAGAATGCCAGGAAGTCGAACCCGGTTTCAGAACTGACCTTATAATCAAAGCTTCCATTCCCACCATTGGAAGCGGCGGTCACCGACAGCGAGGTGGATTGACCGTCGCCGATGGTACCGGCCTGCGCAGCATAGGATCCCAGAGAAACGACATTGGACTGAACAATCCAGTTTGCGGATCCACTGGTCTGCCACGGAAGATTCTTGAGTCCAGCGGACTCAAAATCATCGGAGTAGCGGTCGGCCACAAAACTTGCCTGGAGGCTGACCCCCGGTGTGACCGTGAACGTCAATGGATTATCGAACGAGATCAGCGAACCCGTCCAACCCGCGAATTGATAATGGTTGCTGGCCACGGCCTGAACGGTGAAGAGACTATTGCTGGGATAGAATCCGCTGGTGCGGGTCAAAATACCTCCGGCACCTGCGGTCAGGTTCACCTGAAGCAAATTGACGGAGTCGATCCTGTAACCCAGGGTGATGGCCCCGGAAGCCCCTCCAAACCCATCCACAGCAATGTGGACTGGAACTCCCTCCGTCACCGCCACTTGAAGCGCACTGTAGCCAGAGCCCGGAATGGCATCATCATTGGCCCCCAGCAACGTCAGTCCGTCAACAAAGTCGCCGGTATACGCGGCTAGAAGCGTATCGAAGGTGGACCCCTTCAAATTAACGCTCAGCAGTCCGGAGAAAGTAGGATTGAAGACATACCAAACCGAGTGACCGCCATCATTTCCTGCATGAGCGGGTTCTCCCGGCTCCTTGGTGGCTCCCACGTTGCTCCCCGGAAGGTTGCCCGAAGCGCCGGTTAACGCCGTTGCCAGTGCAAAGGCATCATTGCCTTGGGTAGGCACCCGATAGTACACGTTGTAAAGGCTCGCTTGAGAAACGTTACCGGCGTAGTCGAAGGCGACGATGCTGATGGTATTGGCTCCCGGAGCGAGGGACAAGGAGGACGGCAACGTCCAGTTGGTGGTTCCCGCTGCGGTCACTGAAACCGAGTTATTCAGACTGATCTGAACCGATTTCACCCCGCTGGGAGAGGGCTGGGGATCAATCGATGTACCGGAGAATGAAAGCTTGTTGGTGGTGACCAGAAGACCATCCGTCACCCCATTGACGGTCACCCGGGGCGGAAGGTTGTCGATGGTTCCGTTGGGCTGCAATTCAAGTCGGAAACGACCGAGATTGTCCGCGTTCACACTTGCCACCGCAATCCGATAGGATACGCCGGCAGTAGCCTGAAAGACAAACTGGACACCTGTGTTTCCGCTGGAAGCCGATGCCGACGCGATGGTCTTCAGGGTCTTCAGCGACGTTCCTGTGTAGATTGCCACCACCGTTGGAACATCACTGCGGAGGGTGTTGATGAGAACCGGACCCGTTGCGATGGGTGAATAGGAATACCACAGCGACCCGGCAACGGTGGATACTCCGGCGTGGAGCGGCTCACCCACCTGGAGGGATGCCAGGGTGTTTGTTCCAAATAGAACTGATCCCGTTGATGCAATCTTCTGGGGTTGAAGGAAATCGTCATTCGCCGGGGGAGCCACCAGGTTATACGTATTGGTGAAGATGAGGCCGGTTTCCTTGGGGGCATTGACCACGAACAGGAAGCTATACGTTCCGAGATTCGTTCCACCGAACGTGGCGGAATAGACATCATCCCCCGAGGTGACATCGGCACCGATTCCGTTGTTCACGAAGGCCAACGGAGCCGAAACCCCCGTCGGATCGGTCACAGTGCAGGTCACCGTGGCGTTGGTGATCGGAAAGATGTCCGTCACCGTCACGAAGAAGGGGATATTGGTATTGCCCAGGCGGAGAGTCGTTCCATCCGGAGGAATCACCGACACTTTGAGTGATCCGCTGGGGCCGGAAGAGACGGCGTTGTAGGCATTCACCCGACCGCCGGTGGTGGTCAATCCGTTCAACGAAGGGATCGGAACGATGGAATTCAACACCCGTTGACGGAGCTCAGCCATGGAGGCTTTGGGGTGAGCTGCGAGGGTGAGAGCTGCCACACCGGCAACGTGAGGTGCCGCCATGCTCGTCCCTTGCTCCACAGCGTAATCCGTGTCACCACCAGCAAAGGTGGAGTAAATCTCGACACCCGGGGCACCCAGATTGACGGTCCTCAGCCCGAAACAGGAAAAGTCAGCCAACTGATCCTTACGGTCCAAGGCTGCAACCGTGATCATGCTGGGAAGTCCGAAACTAGCCGGTGCAAAAGGGATGATGTCGTCGTCGGTTCCGTTGTTTCCCGCAGCAGCCACGAATAGCATTCCCTTGGCTCCGGCCTTGTTGATGGCATCGATCAACGGTTGATCGCCATCACCATTGGAACCCCCACCCCAACTGTTGTTGGCAATGCGGGCACCCATTTTCGCAGCATATTCGATACACTTGATGGCATCGCTATCCTGTCCTGAACCGCCGGCTGACAGAAATTTACAGGCCATCAACGAGACGTTCCAACAGACGCCCACGTGTGGGTAACCGTTATTGGCGGCAGCGCCCATAGTCCCCGCGGTATGGGTTCCGTGACCGTTATCGTCAAAAGGATTACCGGTTCCGGTGATACCATTGAATCCGTAGACGTCATCGACGACACCATTGTTGTCATCATCGATTCCATTTCCGGGAATTTCATTGGTGTTGACCCACATGTTGGCCGCGAGGTCCTTGTGGGTGTAGCGGATTCCGGTATCAATGCTCGCCACGATCACCGCGTTTGTTCCGGTGGTCAGTTGCCAGGCAGCCACAGCTCCGATGTCTGCGCCGGGCTTTCCACCGTTCTGGCCTGTATTCCTCAATCCCCAAAGGCTCCCATCGGAGAATTTGAGATCGTCTGGAAGCGCATTCGCAAATTTGACGGCGTCGGACGTGACGTATTGGAACAAGCCGGAGGATCGGATGAAATCGATGCGGTTTTGAAGGGCCTGTGCCTTCTCCTGCGGAGAGGTGACGGCCGCTGCGGTAACATCCGGCTGGTTTGAATCAATCAGCAGCAATCCAGGAACGAGCGTGTACTCATATTGAACCGCAAGTCCGGCCGAGGCGAGCACAGCGACCGCCTGAGGTCGGACCACAGCTAGATCGGCTTCATCATTGATTTGAAGCCGGGCCAGCACATGAGTCGGGTGAACCGTGACTCCATTCAACACAATGGACTCAGCGCCTGCCCGGCCCGTCAATAGGCCGCTCAGTCCCGCCACCGCGGCGGCTAAAACGAAGATTCGCTTCCAAAACATAAGGTTGGTTGATGAACGGAGCTGATTCAGGGCTGATAGCTTACCCGATAATAACGGGTGGCACCGCTTGAGCCGACGGTATCACGGAAGCTCAACGTCGTGGGAACCGACAAGGTATTGGTGACCGAACCGAGCGGAATCCACTTCACCGGCTTGAGGGTCTGAGTGTAATCCACCGAGTAGACCGCGTTGGCAGCGGCAGCCCACGACAGTGTGCTCGAGAATCTCGGAGAGGAAACGACCGTGACTTTCACCGGCGGAACATCAAACGGTGCCGGATCCAGAGCGTTCACGATTCCGTTTCCGTTGGAATCGATGTTGGGGCTATTGAGGAGATTCCGGTTGATGAAGATCACCTGACCCGTTTGCAACGCCACCTTGATTCCGCTGTTGGGACCGGCGAACTCACCGACCCACCGGATATGACCATTGGCCAGTCCATCGACTTGTTCGACCGGAACATTCGCGTCGGCAAAGTAGAGGGTGAAGTTGTCGTCAAACAGAAGAGCATCCGCACCCGATGCCAGCAATCCCGGATCAAGAACCAACTTGTCCACATAGAGTGCATACGGTCCAGTTCCACCTGGACCGCTAAAGGTGATGGCCCCGCCTTCGCCCACCTGGAGGTAGAGGCGACCGACGGCCGAGTTATCCGTGTAACCCGAAGCCGTCGCACCCTTATCCTGGGCGGCCCAAACAATCGGATAGGACGATTGCGACTGGGCGGTGGCCTCAATGGTTGTCCCCAACAAATCGCCGGATGAAGGTTTGGTCGGGAGGCTGATTCCCTGTTTGGTGCTGATCCGGCTCTGGGTTTCGCTTCCTCCATCGGATACCCGCCCGGAGATGGCAAGCGTTGCGATACCGTTGCCAATCAACGCTGCATTTCGGAGTTTCAGTGATCCTGAAGTGATGTTGATGTCGCCATCTGAATTAATCACACCCCCATCGATTTTGGTGTCATCGGCGGTCAGGCTGATGGCAGAGCTGTAGGCGGTCGATAATGTCCCTTTATGCTCCAGATAGGAACTATGGACGGTGATTCCCAACGAGAAGACACTTCCGTAATTCACCCAGGAATTATACGGAACCACCCGATCAGCGCCGAAATTCGCTCCGGAAAACGCGGTCATGGCACCGTAGTTGGTGAAGTTGAGGAGATTCGGTGCATTGGTACCGATCCAGGATCGATTCACCCCATTTCCCATCGTCAGATTGGTGGCCAGTGTGAGGGACTTCGAGAGCACCTGGAACTTGTCCTGAGCCGTCAATACATCCCCAATGGTTGCCGTGTCCCCCCGGACAGTGATCCCACTCAGATAGGTGGGCTGTTGTGCCGTGAATTGGCCTTTGAGGAAGACGACATGATAGTCCGCCTCAAAAACAATTGTATTGGTTACATTCTCCGGAGTGTTGGTGTCTCCGTTGCGCGCCGTATTGGTGGAGACCACGTCTGCGCTGTTCAAGTTGGTGAACAGAACACTCAGATGATCCACAAACCCATCGGCAAACCGCAGAGTGCTCAAGCCGGCAAGATTGGTCACGGTCACATCCCCGGTGGTGGCGCCCAGATCATAATAAAGATAAGGAGCCTGAACCACTGTGGATTTGGTCGTCGTCAGGTTCTCGGCACGGATATTGACCACATTTTGTCCACGGATTCTTGTGCGGGTGAGATCCAGATTCTTGGCTGAAATATCCACCCGACCGGGAAGGTTCGTCACCGAAGAACCGGGTACCGCAGGAACTCCTCCTCCCGACGAACTCATCGCCAGACGAATCGCCGTGAAGTAGTTGGTGGTGATGATATTGGTCAGGGTGAGACCCTTGGGAAAATTGGTATCAAAATACTTGGTGAAGATTGTGGGATAGAGGTGGGTATTTTGAACCAGCGCACCCGAACCGGCTGAAGTGACAATCGTGGTTTGTGGTTCGACTGTTCCAAGGACGAACGAAGTCGACCCGACAGCGCCCAATTCATCCACGATCACCACTTGTTGCAGATCCGGAGCCCCTGTGATGATATTCGTGTCCAACGTGAAGTATTGAACATAGACATCATTGAAATTGGTGAGCCCTCGTGGTCCGGGAACATGTTGACCAAAGGTGACATTGATTTGAACATTGGTGTCCGCCTGTGGCTCGACGAAGACCACTTCGATGAGTTGACGATTGGTGTCCACCTGATTCGTTCGAACGAATGACAACGGATTGAACAACTTCAGGGACGGCCTCTGGTAGATGGTCCCATTGACATCCTCCAGGGTGTAGGTTGGACTGGTTGCCCGGAAAAGTCCCGGACCCACAGCAGCGAGCAGGGTCAGCGGGTCCACCCCGGCGGTGTTGGTCACTTCACCGTAGTTGATTGCGGCAGAATAGGCGGGAAGACCGGTGTCCGCTGAAGACTGGATTTCAATCACTCCTCCAGTGAGATCGACATTTCCGCCTTCCAACCGGATTAATCCGGCGCTGGCGACGGACAGAACGCCCCGATTAACGATATTCGTGGCCTTGAAGATCAGGTAAGGACCGTCAATGGCGGCATAACCGACAGAAAAGGAGCCAATGCCTTCGTTGACGATGCTGGACGCCCATTTTCGCGCACCGGTGGAACCATTGATGTACTCAAAATCAAAACCACCAGAACCGTAAAAGAAACTCCCCGGATCCTGGGCGGAAATCATGGCTCCACGGTTGGTGTAATAAAGGGTGTTTTGGGTGGTGTAGGGGCTTAAAAGGTCCGTGACGTAAAAAGTTCCCCGGTTCACGAATGCCGTGGCATCAATTTGCGGTGAATCGTTTACCAACCCGTTGTTGATGTAGATGGGCGTCACAGCATAGGCACTCACACCCGCCACGATCAGCCCCAACAATTGTATAGTTCTGAAAAGAAAGGATTTCATGGCTAGCTTACTTTCCGCCGAGGGCCAGGTTTTCGATCTCTTGAATCGACGATCCAAGCGGGAAGATAACAGGTGCATTGGTGGACCCATCATAATATCCCCAGGTGAAACCTTCGGTCGCATCCGTCTGACCGACCCCCGTTCCAAACGGGGCAAAATTAAGGTAGTAGCGAACAAAATTGGCGAGACCGAGTTCATGAAGACCCGCAGTTGTACCGGGACCGTTGTGCTCACCAGCAGCTCCGTCCGTGTTATTGGCGCTCTCGTTGATCCAAGCCGTGGTGTCGGAGTGGATGGAACCAATGGGTGTCCCGGTGGGGGAAGACACTCCGTAGTCGCCCGAGGAAATCAGCAGGTCCGGTTGAGTCACCAGGCGGGAAACCGTCTGGGATTTGGTCGTCTTATTGGTCACGTAACGATCCTGCCAGTTGACGGCGTACGGGTTGAGGGTGGCTCCGATGAGAGAATCAAAGTTGAGCCGAACGAACTTGTATTTTCCCACCCCGGGCCGGAGAGCCGTTTGCACAACGGGAATTCCATTCGTCAGAAATGACCCTGTCGTTGTATTGGTCAGACTGGTGACCAGACTCCAGGGAGAGGAGACAGAGTCCCCACTTCCAACACTCGTCTGAGTTCCACCGATGACATCCGCAAAGAGGGTTTCGACATTCAGATTGGAGTTACGGAGATTGAAGCGAATCTGTCCGGCATCATCCCGAGTTAGTCCGGTGAAATATCCGCCGGGGAGTCGGGATTTCAGGAACCCGCGAATCCCAAAATCTCCACCATTGACTCCGGAGTAACCCGACAGAGAAGTTAATTCTGGTGAGAGAGTATCGACAGCGCTGATAACTGCCTGCCAGGTGGGAGTGGTATTCTCCTTTAGAATCAGATAGGTGTAGAGAACGTTGTTGACGTAGGGAGACGGATTCCAGGTCAACGGATCGAAATTCCGCTGAACCACCGAAAAGAACTGACGCGGATCGCCGACCGGCGAAACAATCTGGCTTCGCAGAGCGAAAGTGAACCGTTCGGCTGCCGCTGCGGCATAGAACTGCTCGAAAATCCTCCCCATGATCCAGGTCTTGAGGTCAATGATTCCCAGTGCCCCTGCGGTGGGATGGTATCTGTATTGTTCCAGCGGGAATTCACTCAGGTCCGAAGACATGTTGGCAACATCCGGAAGGTCGTTAAAAACCTTGATGGCTGCTTCAACGGCGTTGACGCCCTCTGTCCCGTAATATTTGAGGAACGTGGCATCGTAGGCATAGGTGATCACCGGAACCGGCCAGCGATACCCCTCATTGATGTTCATCGGTCCGCCGATGTCACCCGCCCATTGGTAGCCCAACGTGACGGTTTGCCAGCTGGCCCATGGCCCCAGCAGTGAAAATGCTTGGACGCGTGCGACCGCACACGTCAGCAACAACGCGGTCAATAGTTGTCGAAAATGGCGTTGCATAGGGTTTAGCGGGTGCGGATCACGCGGAAGAAGCGGGCGGTCGAGTCAGGAGAAAGGTCGAGGGAATCGGCGGTACCCGAAGCAACGCGTTCAGCTCCGG
>CAIPFS010000287.1 GCA_903864375.1 uncultured Verrucomicrobiota bacterium | reverse complement strand
GCCAGCGGAGTTCATCCTCACGCCACACCGGCGTGCTCACCCCCACGCGGCCATCTTCGCACCAGCTGCGGATTTCCTCGAGGCTGACGGGACCGTATTCCCGGCCATCTCCACCGATGATTTTGTATGCGACAGACATTGGGAGTGAGTGGAATAGGACCGTCCGGAGTGGGCCGCAACTGGAATTTGAACCCGTTTGCACGAATTTAGCACTTGTATCGCCCGCAGGCCCGGCTAGGATAGGTGGCCCTAAATTTATGAAGGCAGACAGCCATCCGAAGAACTACCGTTACGTGATTTTCCGGGATTCCGCGTCCGGTCAACAGTTCCTCACGCGCTCATGCGCCCACACCAATCTTTCCGCCAAATGGGAGGACGGAGAAGAGTATCCGCTGTACCTCATGGGTATCAGCGCCTTCACCCATCCGTTCTACACGGGGCAGCAGAAATTTGTCGATACCGCTGGTCGGGTGGACAAATTCCAGCAACGCGCCGCCCGAACCCAGGAGATGCAGGCGGCACTGGCAGACAAGAACTCCAAGAAAAAGAAAAAGGTTTAGCGCTGCCCATCGCCAACCGCCCGGACGCCACACTCTGGCTCCCGGGCGGTTTTCTTTTGCCTTCGTTCGATCCGGGACGGGCTGGAATTCCGGCATTGGATCGTTCCCGACTCCGTCATTCTGGTCACTTCAACCGCCGTTGCTCACCGCCCCATGGATTTTCATCCGTTCATCGACAAGTTCCGCAAGCGCTTTGCGGAGGTGGAAGCCCAGTTGAGCTCGCCCGATGCCTTTGCCAATCCGCAAAAGGGTCAGGAACTCACCCGGGAACACTCCCGCCTCAAGGAACTGGTGGCCGCCGGTGAGGAGTACCTCGAGACGGAATCGGAACTGGCAGGCAACCGGGAACTCGTGGCCTCGGAACCCACCGGTTCCGAACTTGCGGTGATGGCCACTGAGGAGATTCAGCGACTGGAGGGCGTCGAGCGCAAGCTGTCCGCCCGGTTGAAGGAGGGCATCATTCCTCCGAGCCCGACCGATTCGCGCAATTCCATCCTTGAAATCCGGGCGGCTGCGGGCGGGGCGGAGAGTGCGCTCTTTGCCGCCGACCTGCTGCGGATGTATCAGCGCTATTCCGAGACCCAGGGCTGGCGGTTTGAAATCCTCGATTCCAGCTCCTCCGATCTCGGTGGTTATCGCGACGTGGTGTGCAGCGTCACCGGGCAGGACGTCTATAAGCGGATGAAATATGAGTCAGGGGTGCACCGGGTGCAGCGGGTACCGGCCACCGAGGCCCAGGGACGCATCCACACGAGCACCGTGACCGTAGCGGTTCTTCCGGAGGCACAGGAGGTCGATGTCGTGATCAAACCGGAAGACCTGGAGATCAACGTTTGCCGGGCGGGCGGGCATGGCGGACAGGGAGTCAACACGACCGACTCTGCTGTCATGGTGGTCCACAAACCATCCGGACTGGTGGTCCGATGTCAGGACGAACGTTCCCAGCTTAAGAACAAGGCCAAAGCGCTGATGGTCCTGCGATCCCGTTTGCTGGAACGGAAGGAGGCGGAGGAACATGCGAAATATGCCGCCGTCCGCAAAGAGCAGGTCGGCACCGGCGAACGGAGTGAGAAAAGCCGGACCTACAATTTCCCTCAAAACCGTGTGACCGACCACCGGGCGGAAGTCACTCTGTATAACCTGTCATCGGTGATGGAGGGTGAATTGGACCCGCTGATTGATCCCCTTGCCGCCGAGGAAGCCAACCGTCGACTGGCGGAATTGAAGCTGTAGCTCCCCTGCCGCTGCCCCTGTGGGAGCAGATCCCGGTTTTCTGGCTCCGAAGTGCCCTTTGCCTCGTCGGACGCACAGACGGTACCGTCCCGCGGGCCATGTCCCACGCACAGGGTCGGATTCGCCCCGGTTTATTCCGGGAGGAATGGCACCACCCCGGAAACACCCTGCATGAATCCTGAACCCGGGATCCTATTTCTCCACCGGCTTACCGGCGGCGACCCATGCCGCAAAGCCGCCATCGATTGCGGCGGCGTGTTGAAACCCATTTTGTTCGAAGTATTCCAGAGCGCGTACTGTCCGGAAGTGGCCCACCACGCTGTGGACCAGATACCACTTCGTCTTGTCGAGCGGAGCGAGGACCGACTTATAGGTGGCATCATCGGTGACATCGTAGCTTTTCGCCCCCGGAATATGTCCGGCGGCATAGTTCTCCGGAGGGCGCAGATCGAGGATGATGGCATCCGGATGCTCGGCGAGGTATTTCTCCACCTCGGGAACAGGGAGCAATTTGAACCGGGTCTCGTTGACGATTTTGTGACCTGCTTCGTCGTAGCCGGGCTTGGGGGCGGCCACAGCCGCGGCCACGGATCGGGCTCCGTTGTTTTTGGCCTCCCAGTCCCGCGATCGCACCTCGCCATTGCGGACAAATTGAATCTTTCCGGTGATCTTCTCCGCTGAGACCGTGCCGGAATAGGTGTTGGTCAACCAGGTCCCGTTGGTGCCGCGAACCACATCAAACGACAGGGTATCCCCCTGGATTTGGCCGTGGGAGATGGGGATGTCCACCGGCTTACCTTCGGCACCGGGTGAAGAGATTTTGCCGGTCACCTGGGTGCCATCAACCTTCACGCTGAGGATGCTTTCCTTGTCCGGGACACCGTTGCGTCCGGGTGTGATCCAAAGCCAGTTGCCGTTGGCGTCGGCCCCCAGAAGGGCTCCGGCGCAAAGGACCTGGGCGGACAGGGCGACAATGGAGATCAACGACTTTGATGGAGTGTATCGGGTAAATGAATTCATAGACATTTGAAAGAAAACGCAAAGGAGCAGGTGGGAGGCAATTTCCGCAGAGCGGATAAAGACCTGCCCCGCCATCGCCACTCGGCGCGCGGGGCAGGATTGGCAGTGTCCACACGGCTGAGCCCACTGATTTCTGCCAAAGCATTGTTAATGGACTGATTAGGCGAGGATGGACTTGTGGACTTCGCCAGAGACGTCGGTCAGGCGGAAGTCGCGTCCTCCGTAACGGTAGGTCAGTTTTTCGTGGTCCAGTCCCAGGATGTGCAGGAGCGTGGCGTGGAGGTCGTGGTAATCCATGCGTCCCTCGATGGCATCAATCCCGTAGTCATCGGTGGCTCCATAACTGAAGCCCTTCTTCACACCCCCTCCGGCCATCCACATGGTCCAACCCTTGGTGCTGTGGTCCCGTCCATCCGGTTTGGGACTGTCGGAAGTCCGTCCGAATTCCCCACCCCAGAGGACCAGAGTGTCTTCGAGGAGCCCGCGCTCCTTGAGGTCGGTCAGCAACGCGGCAATGGGTTGGTCGGTGGCCCGGCAGCTCTTCTTCAGTCCGCTGACCAGCTGACCATGATGATCCCAATCGTCGTAACACACCTCGATGAAACGGACGCCGGCCTCGGCAAAGCGCCGGGCCAGCAGGCACTGGCGACCGAAGTCGTCGGTTTCCTCCTGACCGACGCCATACGCATCGAGGGTGGCTTTGGATTCCCTGGACAGGTCGGTGACATCGGGGACCTCGCCTTGCATTTTGAAGGCCAGTTCATACGATTCGATCACCCCCTCCACCTCCGGGTTGAGTTGTCCATGCCGCAGCAATTCCTGGTTTTGCGCCTGAATCAGGTCCAACTGCGCCCGCTGACTTCCGGACGTGGGAGCGCGATTGGCGATGTTGCTCACGTCACACTTCTGGATGGGCGTTTTGGAATCACCGATCCGGGTGGCTGAGAATACGGAGGGCAGGAAGGCGGATTCATACGGTTGACCTCCACCAATCGCCAGGGCTGGTTTGATGCTGATGAAACCGGGCAGGTTCTGGTTGACCGTGCCGAGACCATACAGAACCCAGGATCCCATGGACGGGCGGACGAAGACCGGACTGCCGGTGTGAAGTGCCGG
>CAIPFS010000286.1 GCA_903864375.1 uncultured Verrucomicrobiota bacterium | reverse complement strand
GGACGATTGGTTTTTTATTCATCCCTGCCGTGTGGCAGGGCTAAACAAATTGTTCCAGCACTTTTTTAAAAAATCCTGTGGGATGGCTGTGAAATTGTATCGCCTTAACCACACCATTTAATTTTTAATGTTTATTGATTAGCCATGCAAAGTCACCAAACACCAATCCACGATCAAGACCGTCTTGACTGATGGAATGTGAGTAAGGCATAAGTGGAGAAACAGATATACTACAGGCGTTTTCCCATCTATCTACCATAGTGCTCCCGCAAAGGAACAAATCTAAACTATAAGTTCCGGGCTTCAGCCATGGCGTCTTGAATCGAAGACTGCCGGTGAAGGAATCATCGTTAGAAGCCCATACGCCCCGGAGGCGGGAGTCACATTGTATTAGCACCGTTCCATTTCCATCGACAAGGTGGGCGGAAAGCCACATCCTTCCAGCCGCATTTCCCAGTCTTACAATTTCAAAATCAACGCATTTTTCTTCAGCCCCTCCGAAATAATTCCGGCTTGCCGCCGCGTTTGAGAAGCGAAACTCGCCACTGCCAGGCCGACGATTCCAGTCCTGATGGGTTCGGGTCGCTTCGTTGTGGACAGACATATAGCTGGCAATGCTGTTCTCAGTGCTGCCCGCATAGACCACAGCGCCGCGGCACAGGACCACTCCTGATATGCACAATGCTGAGACCGCCTGCATGTTGTGGCTCACAAAAATCACGGTGCGTCCTTCTCCAGAGACATCCTTCATTTTGCCGATGCATTTTTTCTGGAACTCCATGTCGCCTACGGCTAGAACCTCGTCGACGATGAGGATTTCCGGCTCGAGATGGGCGGCCACAGCGAAAGCCAGACGCACGGTCATGCCGCTCGAATAGCGTTTGACCGGGGTGTCGATGAACTGTTCCACCTCGGAAAAGGCGACGATCTCGTCAAATCGGGCCCTGATTTCAGCCTTGGTCATGCCCAGGACAGCGCCGTTGAGGTAGATGTTCTCACGGCCGGTCAGTTCGGGGTGGAACCCGGTTCCGACCTCGAGGAGGGAGGCGATGCGACCCTTGACCCGGACTTCACCGGAGGTGGGACCGGTGACGCGGGAGAGGATTTTGAGCAGCGTGCTTTTGCCAGCCCCGTTACGGCCGATGATGCCGAGGACCTCGCCCTGCTTCACCTCGAAAGACACATCGCGCAAGGCCCAGAGAGACTCGGCGTAGGACTCCGGCTTGAAATCTGGGATCTCAGGTGAAGGCGGAGGGATGAGGCGGGAGTCCTGGGATCTACCTTCAGGCTTTGGCTTTCGGCCTTCAGACCTCTTTATAGCCCCCACCTTCGAGAGCGGATCGGGCCGACCGCGGAGGTGGGCCCACCAGCGGTTGACGTCATCGACCAGGCGTTTATGGCCGATGGTGCCGAGACGGTAATGCTTGGAGAGGTGATCGACTTGGATAACGACACTCATTTTGAAGAGTAGAAAATCAGTTTGCCGGCGAACAGATCTGCACGACGACACACTATCGACATGAAACAAAACAAAATGTTGAAAGCAAAAAACGAACTCACCCCCAACAATAGCAGGGGATTTTTGGGACCCGACTCATTACCTTGGTATGATTTATGATGCTGGTGAGGATGGCCATCAGTTCTTCGACCTCTTATCCGATGGGGCCCGTTTCGGATGGCGCGACACCGTAATCATCGCGCAAGACTTCAAGCCAGAGTTTTCTTTCATCGACCTTCTGAAGAGCACCTCCGAGCTTGGACAACGAAATCGGCCTAGGCCCGGGCAAATGAAGCCTCCCGGACATGGGCTGCCACCGACGTGGCGGAGCGGATGAGCTGCCTCCCAAGCACCAGCACGGCCTCACCGGACTCCTAAAGGCGAAGATACAACCTGATTACCCGGCTTGCGTAGGGCTCGGTTCAGGCCCGAAACTCCTCCTGCAACCTGCCTTGCAAATCTATTTTGCTTCTCTGCGTTCACCACCCCATCGGCGTTTTCTAGCGATTTTTCTACTTCCCACCTTCTGCTTTCTGCTTTCCACCTTCACACCGTGTCCATAAAGGTCTTTTCGACGTGGTTGAAGAGGAGCACACCGGCGGCCAGGAGCACACCGGCTGCAGCGGCGGTGTAGCCCAGGTGCAGCCAGTTGAACGTGCCTGTGCCGAGAAAAGCGTAGCGGAAAGTCTCGATCACCGGCGTCATCGGATTGGCGAGCATGATCCACCGATAGCCCGGGGGGATTTTGGAGAGCGGGTAGATCACCGGCGTTGAATACATCAGGAGCTGCACACCGAACTGGACGAGGAATCGGAGGTCGCGATAGCGGGTGGTGAGGGAGGAGACGATAATTCCGGTGCCCAGGCCGAGTGCGGCCATGAGCAGGACGCATAGTGGCAGGAGGAATGCGGCCGGGGTGGCGTGAATGGGCGTGCCGCGCATCAGAAAATACAGGTAGAAAGCCAGGAACAAGGCGAGTTGGATGCCGAATCGGATCAGATTGGAGATGACGATGGAGATGGGGACGGCGAGGCGCGGGAAATAGACTTTTCCGAAGATATGGGCGTTTGCATTGAAGGTCTCGGAGGTTTTCATCAGGCAATCGGAGTAATAACTCCAGGCGGTGATGCCGGAGAGGTAGAAGAGGATTTTGGGCAGTCCGTCGGTGGAGAGCTGGGCGATATTTCCGAAAATGACGGTGTAAGTCAGGGTGGTCAGGAGGGGCTGGAGCAGGAACCAGATCGGGCCGAGGACGGTCTGCTTGTATTGCGAGACGAAATCGCGCCGGACAAAGAGCATCACCAGATCGCGATAGCGCCACAGGTCGGCCAGGTGCAGGTCGAACCAGCCCGTTTGAGGGCGGATCACCAAGTCCCATTGGGAAGGGTGCGGACTGGGAGCCTGGGGGGGGAGACTTGGCGCAGAGCGCGGGAGCTGCGGGGCGGGTTCGACCGCGGCTGGAGAGGGAGATAGCATGGGGAAGCAGTTATGTGGAGTGGACAATGGTTAACGACTTCGGGGCCGGGGGCTTTGATTGCGGCGCCCGGGAAGGGCGCAGTCCGTAAACCGAAAAAAACCACTTATACAAAAATCTTTGAAAAACCTCCCGTTTTTTCCGGGCACACTTCGTGCCGGTCGATTCGCAGGCCCTTCTTCCTCCGGGCCGCAATCTACGGATTGGGCAATTGGCAATATTCATCACGACACCGACAGGCCGATCCATGAGTCCGTTTGGATCTTGAACTGCGACCCGTGCCTCCTTGCTGACACACCTCAAATGTTCTGATTTAAGAGCGCCACGGACTGGACCATGGCGCGGGGCTCAAGCCGTTTTTCCGGTGAACTGATAGTCCGCGTATTTGTAGTAGTGATAGGAGTGCGCGGTGGCATCGGCCCCGTTGTAAATGACGCCCAGGAGCCGGGCCTGGCGGCGGGCGAGCAAATCGAGCGCCTCCCTCACAGCCCGGCTGCTGGACTGATGGTTTCGGACAATAAAGAGCGTTCCGTCCACCTTGGGCGCGAGACAACTGACGTCGTCCGCTGCGAACACCGGGCTGCTGTCCATGACGACGTAATCGTAATCGGCGCGCCAGCGTTTCAAGAGAGCGTCCAAGGCGGGGCTCAGGAAGAGGTCGCCGGGATGGACCGGGCAAGCGCCCCGTGCGATGAAGAAGAGATTGGGAAGGATATCGCGTTGGAGTGCGGCTGCGGGGCTGGTGGTGGAGAGCAGCAGTTCGGCGAACCCGGGATGGCTTTTGAGATTGAGCCCCAGGTGGAGGTGCCCCTTGCGCAGGTCGCCGTCGACGAGCAAGACGCGGGATCCGGCCAGGGCCAGGGTGCGGGCCAGGTTCAGGGAGACGGTACTCTTGCCCTCATGGGGCATGGCGCTGGCGATGAGGAGTGTTTTGGGGCGCTGTCCCGGGGTGCCCTGAAAGAGGAGAGCCGAGCGGAGGCTTCGATACGATTCGGCATAGCCGTGGCGGGGGTCATCAAGGGCGAGAAGCGGGAGGGCGGCCTCTCCATTGCGCCGGACTTGGGGCAGCATACCCACCAAGGCGTCGCCCAGAGCGGAGTTGACCTCGCTGGCGGAAGTGAACCGGTCGTCGCGAAACCCTAGGAGAACGGCCAGTCCCAAGCCCATGACCACTCCGCCCGCAGAAGCCAGGGCAAAGCCGCTCTGCTCGCGGAGGTAGGATCGTTTGGCCGGCGAAGCGGGTTCGAGAATGGCGAAGGATTCCTGGTCGATGTTGCGGCTGATCCCGACATTTTGGACCATGAGGACCAGGCGGTCGTAGACGCTCTGGACGCGCTGGACATTGAGTTTGAGGCGCTGGGCCTCGGCCAGGCGGGTGTTGGAGGACACGACGCGGGTCTCCCATTCCGCGATGGAAGCGAGGAGGTTTTCCATTTTGACGCGGTTGGCCTGGCGGGCGGCGGTCCACTGTTCATGAGTCTGGCGGGTGTAGATTTCGCGCATTTTTTCGGCGCGCTGGATGCTGGCTTCCAGCTTGAGCATTCTGGGGTGTTGTGGACGGAGCAGTAGGCGGAGCTGGTCGCGCTGCATCCGGAGCAGCTCCACCTCTTGGGAAAGGGCTTGGCCAGGGGCAGCCGCTTCGGCGGCAGGGGCTGGCGCGGAGGCGGAGGCGGCAAGCGGGACCGCAGAAGGATGGGGCTCCTGTGCCGCGGCATTGAGCAAGCGGGCTTCCAGTTCCAGGTCGGAGAGCTGGGTTTTGAGTCGGGCCAGATAACCGCCCTGAACCATACCCTCTTCCTGGAGAATGGCCAGGTTATTGGTGCGCTCATAAGACATAAGAGCGTCCTGTTCGATCTTAAGATCCCGCTCCCAGTGCTGCACCTGCTCGGTGATGGAGGCCAGGGTGTCGCCGGAGATGACCTTGCGGATGTTTTTCTTGTAGTCCAGATAGGTTTGCATCAGGGCGTCGAGATAAGTCTGAGTGAAGAGCTGATTGGCACTGGAGGCTTCGATGGAGAAAACGGAGCTTTTACCGCTGGCTGAAACCCTGATTGAGACCGGAAGTGGCAGCGCGTTTTTTCCCAATGGAATAGGCGGGACGCCGTTCGTGGAAGAGCGCAGCCAAGCCAACGAAGCCTCACGCAGAGTCCGGCTCTGCAGCAACTCCGTCTGCGTCCCGATCACATTCTGCAGATCCTCGGAGAAGAGGGCGCTGTCGGGCAGCCGCATCTTGACCGTCTCCCACATGCTGGCCTTGGAAACAAAAACCGGTTCACTCCAATGCACCCAAGCCAG
>CAIPFS010000285.1 GCA_903864375.1 uncultured Verrucomicrobiota bacterium | reverse complement strand
TGCCTTCACCCTGGCCGAGGGCGGCCACACCCGTGAGGCGGGAACTGCTGGAGGCACCGTTAATCTGATCACGGACCATCAGATTCCACGTCGGCTTTTCCTTCCCGTCACTGGTGAGGACGACGGCCCGGAGATAGTTTTTCTGGGCCAGCAGCAATTCCGGTTTTCCGTCCCCGTCGACATCCGCGGTGGACAGCCAGGGATTGTCGGTCGCGCCTCCCGGAGGATTCACGTCGACCTCAGTGAATAGGGCTCCGTCACGACTTTCCTTGAGCTGAACCAGCACTTTGATTTTTTCGTACGGTGTCAGCATGACCAGATCGTTCATACCATCCTGGTCCGCATCCAGGATGGTGAGACTGGTGGGCATTCCCTTGAAGGTCGGTGAGAGCCGCTGCACCACCGTTTTCCCGGTGGAATCGAGAAGGACGAGCTCACGGACCGTGGAGGTCTCCTCCTTGCCGTCCTTGCCGGGCTTCTTCTCCTCCCGTTCCGTCACGGCGGCAAACCACGGCTTTTCTCCGCGCCGCAGGGTTCCCACTGCGATGGCCAGGGGACGATCGGGAAGGGTGATCGGCTTGGGGAATTCGATCCGACCGGACGACCCGAGGCTGGTGACGCCCACCTGCTTCTCGTCTCCGCTCAGCAGGAAAAGTTCATTTCGACCGTCGCCATCCCAATCGCCGGCGGCGATTTCGCTCACGCCGGTCAGGGTGGGGAACGATTGGACCGGGGCCAGGATGCCGTCGGGTTGTTGCAACTGGATATTGAGTTGGCCTCCCTCCGGATCGGCCACGACCAGGTCCGACCGTCCATCTCCGTTCAGATCGGTCCAGAGAACCCCCCGGCGACCCTTGTCGGTTCGCGGCAGGGCAACCACCGAGAATTGGCCGTCCTTGAGATCGGCGGTAAAGGATTCCGGTGCTTTTTGAGCGATATGACCAATGGCCGCGCGCCCGGATTTGGCGGCGATGGTGATGATTTCGGTGATGTGATCTCCATCCAGGTCATCGGCCCAGTAACTCCGAATGGGGACAAAGGGCAGGTGGATTTCGGGACCAAACTGATGCGGAGCGATTTGCAACCGGAATCGGAAGGGATTGGGGTGATCCCAGTTGACCAGCATCAGGTCATCCCGCCCGTCCCCGTCCAGATCGAGGACCTGCAGGGCCTTGACAGTCCCGGAATAGGGAATTTTTTCGGGTTCGCCCAGCGAACCGTCGGACTGGGCAGGCAGAACGTAGATGTGTTTTTCCGCCAGCAGAAGAAGATCGGGACGTCCGTCGGCATTGATATCGCCCACGGTCAGGGCATTGGAGTCGAGCACCCCGTCCTCGAGGGGCCAACGTTTGGGCGAAGCCCATCCGTTGGTGCCGAGGTTGTACTGGACCACCAGTTCGCGCGGGTCCCCGTAGTAGGCCAGGTCCGGACGACCGTCGCCATTGAGATCAGCAACCACCAGGGAGGTGATGCGTTTTTCCGACGAGATGGAGTCCACGCGAAAACGCGCATCGGCCGGCAATTCATTGATGTCCTTGCGTCCAATTTTCGCCGGTGTGACCGGTGCGTTGGTCTTGCCGGTCCGGTTGTAGAGCAGGGTCAACTTGGACCGGTTGTTATTGACCACAACCAGGTCATTGAGGCCGTCACCGTCCAGGTCGGCGACGTGCAACAGCGCGATTCCGTAATCGAGTGGAAAAACTTCAGGACCAGAGAATCCGAACCGGTTGGTGGCGTCCGCGAGAAGGGAGGCGGATGCACCAAGGGCGGCAGCCCACGTCAGCAGTCGAAGTGACATGGAGCAAGCTTGACCGAACTTTAGGTTCCGGCAAGCCGGTTGACCGGGCTTAACGGCGCACCTGGCGGGAGGCGCTCGCGATTTGCTCGTCCAGCACGCCGAGGCGCCGGACCGTGTTCCGGACCAGAAGGTTCAGGCGGGTCTCCAGTTCCATCCGGCCAACGGGATCCCTGCCACCCGCTTCCCGGGCCGTCAGGTACTCGTCCAGAACACGCGTTGCCTCCCCGACCAGCCCGACCCATTCCGGAGGGGTATGGAGCAGGAGCAGGTGCAACTGGGATACCTTTCGGCGAAGAACCGGTCGTTGGGAGGAAAAATCCCAGGTCTGGATCACCTCCCGCAGCGGAAGGGTGCGCCGGACGGTCTCGGTCCGGTTGGTCACCGGGAGGTCTGCCGTTTCCGTCAGGATGACGCCCAATTCGGCAAGGATGCGGTCGGCCGGCCAGAATTGGCTCGGCCCCCTCCCCACCACGTCCACGGAGGCCACGGCCCACCACTTCTCGACATCGAGGAGAGAACGGAACTGCCCGGCGCTCACCGCCAGAAAGGTGGTCTGCCAGTTCAGCGAGCGATGGGCATCCCGGATGAATTGCCGGAGCGCCTGCCGCCCGCGATCCTCACGCAAGAGCTCATGGACAAACAGGGTGGCGCTGGCGCGGTAGCGACCGTAACTGTCCGCATTCCCGAGTTGCTCCGTACCGGGCTGGGCCAACTCGGAAAACGAAAGCGGGCCACTCCCACCCAGCTGATCGCGGGCCACGACCGCCGCGTCCCGATGCCGGGAGGCACGAATGGTGACCGTTTGGGATTCGGTGACGAGGTCGCGGCCGTCCTCGCCCAGCAGGAGCCCGGTCAGGCCTTCGGTCAGCCACAAGGGGGGCACGGTGACCGGCTCGGAGGGGTTCTCCCGGTTCATCTGCTCCAGAACGTCGGCTTCCACCAGCAATCGGACCAGTTGGGTCCAATCCATGCTGTCGGGCAATTCGGCGAAAAACTTCCAGCCGTCGCGGAAGAGACGTGGATGAACCGTGATGGGACCTTCCTCAAAATGAGAGGGCCGCAATTCGAAATGCACGGGAAGTCCGGCACGGTCCGGAGCTCCGAGCCGAAGGTTGACCGCGCGGCGAACCCGCTCGCACGTCACGGCCAGCAGGTCCGGGTGAACCGGAACCTGAAGCTTGTCCCCGACAGGTGCGAGCTTCTGTCCACGGACACCGGGGAGCTGGACGGGGCCAACAATGACAAACTGACCGCTTTGACTGACTGCGGTCACCCGACCAGGAACGGTTGCCGTCGTGGGGGCGGCGTTCAAGACGACGGCAGAAAACGCCATCCACCACAGGATCCATCCATGACTCCAGGATTTCAACCGCCTGGAGACACCGGTACTCGACATGGATGGGTCCTCCGCCTTCAACCGGAGGTCTAGGATTTGGCAGCCGCCGAACCCGGGGACGACTTCTCAGCGCTTTTGGCGGGAGCAGGGGGTGGGGCCGGGGTTTTGGTCTCCGTTGCAGGCTTGGAGCTTTCAACGTCGCCCTTGGCAGCGGACTTGTATCCCTCGCTGCGGTAATCGGTGATATAAAAGCCGCTCCCCTTGAAAATCAAGCCAGCCCCTCCGCCGATACCCCGCTGGACAGCCCCTTTCCCCCATTTCTTCTTGGGGCAGACATCGGCCGGACAAATCTCCAAGGCCGGTGCCTTCATCGATTGACTGTACTCAAATTGATGGCCGCACTTGCGGCAACTGTATTCATAGGTCGGCATAGGCATCCATCAGACAAAAACGACAGCGGGTCCACAACTCGGTGGCTTGCAATTCACACGAGCGACCGGGCATCCCGTAGCATGACGGTCCGCTGGAGATTTTCAACCCCCGATGCAGCTCATGGTCCGTTCGGGCTGGGCGAAATCGGCCTGCCCAATACGATGGCCCAGTTCCTTCCCAAGAACCACACGGCGCAGACCGTCCTCCAGCTCTCCATCCCCCGCCCCGCCTCGAACCCAGGATCGGAGATCGTGCTCCACGACGCTGAACAGGCAGGTGCGAATTTTGCCATCGGCAGTGAGACGAAGCCGGTTGCAATGCCCGCAAAACGGTTCGGTGACCGGTGCGATGATGCCAATTTCCCCCTCTCCATCCGCAAACGACCAGCGGCGGGCCGTTTCCGACGAGTGATGGGCGGATGGAACCGGCACCAGATCGAACTCGGATTGCAGGGTCGACAGGATCTCCCGGACGGGGACCACCAATTCCCGCTGCCAGGCATGGCCTGAGTCCAGCGGCATGAATTCAATGAACCGAAGAGCCAGCCGGCGTTCGTGGGCGAAGCGGGCCAGGGCGGGGATCTCATGATCGTTCAGCCCGCGAATGATCACTGCGTTGACTTTGATCGGTGAAAATCCACAACGTCGGGCGGCATCCAGGGCGGCCATCACCTCCGCCAGGCCATCCCGACCGGTCATCCGGCGGAAGTTGTCCGGGTCGAGGGAATCCATGCTGAAGCTCACCCGCTGAAGACCTGCCTTCCGGAGAGCCTCAGCCCGGCTTCCAAAATGGAACCCATTGGTGGTCATCGCCAGGTCCCGGATACCGTCCAGCCTCGATAATCGGGCCACCAATTCCTCCAGACCGCGACGCAGGAGCGGCTCGCCGCCGGTGATTCGGATTTTTTCGATGCCAAGCCCGACCGCCAGCCGGACGATGCGCTCGATTTCGTCGAACGTCAGGATTTCCGCACGCGGCTTCCAGACCGGATCGCGGTACAGCCGGGGAAATGTTGCATCCGGAGCCGCGGCGAACTTGGTCCGGTAAAATCGGGCGGCTTCCTCGGTTTCAGGTAGGCAATAGAGGCAGCGGAAGTTGCAACGATCGGTGACGCTCACGCGAAGGTCCCGCATGACACGCCCATGGCTGTCGATGAGGGGTGCGATCGCATTCACCCGTCCACGATAGGAGAAGGTCCCGTGGCTGGCGAGTCCGTCGTGGGGGTCGAGATTGTCCTGCCGCCCCGGACCCACCTCCAGGCCCGGCAGACCGGGAGGTCTGTGATGCGGCTCGAAAACCGGCGTGATGATCAGGCGGCCACAGCGCTGTAGGAGGCGATCACTTCAATTTCCACGTTGGCTCCCCGGGGAAGAGCTGCAATTTGAATGGTTGATCGGGCCGGAAACGGCGCGACAAAGTACTGGCTGTACAACTCATTCATCGATTGAAAGTCAGCCAGATTGGTCAGAAAGACGGTGCTCTTGACCACATGCCGGAAATCAATCCCCTCGCTTTTCAAGATACGCTGAATGTTTTCCAGCACGATTCGGGTCTGCTCCTTGACATCCGAGGGCACGGGACCCGAGGGATTGGCCGGATCAATTGGAATTTGGCCCGAACAAAAGAGGAGATCCCCCAGGCGGATGGCGTGCGAGTAGGGTCCGATGGCCGGAGCGGCACCGGTTGGCGAAATGGCAGTTTTGCTCATGAATCAGCGGTTTTCCTCATACCAGGACATCTGGATATTTTCGAGAATCTTTTCGTTCGAACCATCCGGTGCGTCACTGAATTCCTCCAACTCCAGCACCATCTTGTGCAATTTGGGAAAGCTCAGGCGGAGCGGGTCCTGATCCGGGAACTTATCCATGAGTGCCCAGGCGATTTCCTCAGTGTCTTTCCAGGTTAGTTTCATATGGGATGGACATTCCTCGCCGACTCTGGTCGGGGCGTCAAGTGACGCCCAGGATACGAATCACCGTGTCGCCATGCTTCAACACCCGGCGTTCCTTCCAGACGGCAGGCAGTTCAAGGGTGTCGCGTCGGGTATGGCCGATGATGAAAAGTCCGTCCGGCATCAATAGTCCGGGCAGGTGACTCTCGTCGAGCAACCTCTGGGCAAGGGAGGTGGAGCGTCGGCCCACATTTTTATCGCCGTACGGGGGATCAGCGATGATGAGTTCGAATCGACGTTCAGTGGCTGCCAATTGCGGAAGGGCCGTGAAGACATCCATCACGCGCAGTTCGACCCGGGTCGAGTCGAGACCACTGGAGCCGAGATTCTCCCGGTAACAGCGGGCATGCCGGGCGGATTTCTCGACGCTGAGCAGGGAAACCGCCCCGCGGCTGAGGCACTCCTGTCCCAAGGCACCCGTGCCCGCGAAAAGGTCGAGGACCCGGGTTCCCTCTACAAAACCCCCCAGGCTGTTGAAAACCGCCAGCTTGACCTTGTCGGGCATGGGCCTGACCCCGAGGCCATCGGGCACCTTCAGCAACCGTCCGGCGGCATCCCCGCCAATAATGCGCATGAGAGGAGGATGAACCGCCAGGGCACCCACCGGAAGAATCTTTCGACCGTCAAAACAGGGCCCGGCGACTGCGCCGGGCCTTTCACACCCCCGTCATTGCATGACGCAATAATTACTTCCGTTGGCCGCCCGGATCAGGTTGCGCTGGATCAAATAATTGCGGGAACCGAGGGTCACATTGTAGTAGGCGCCAGTGGGCAGGGTCTGTGTCTTGCCAAAGGTCCAGGCGCATTTGTCGGCATTTTCATAACCGACGGCATCCCACCAGCCCATCTCGGGGTCGGTGACGGTTTCCTCCAGTTCATGGGCGATGACCGAAACCATGCCATCCACTCCTGGATTGGCATTGGGCGAGGCGACGGACTGGGCCGCGCAGCTGCTGAGGCACTTTTTGGCATTGCCCACGAAGGAGTACCGCGCCTGGCCGGCGTTGACATAGTCGGACGAATGCCAGCCACAAAATTGGGAGCAGAAACCGGTGTAGTTGATGTTGGCGGCGGAAGTCAGGACAAAATAGATGCCCACCGGATTATAAGGGAGCGCCTTGTTGGTCGCCGTTCCGACGGTCAAGGCATGATTGACGATGGTGAGGAAGGAGGTGTCTTTCAGAGTGGTGCCTGAAGAACCGGAATCATAGTACTCGCCCCCAAAAGTGACCTTCCCGGTGATGTTGTAACCGTTGGTCGAATAGGTCTTGTTGATGTTGAAGTAGGGGGAACCTCCGATGCCGTTGAGGAAATCCCGGACAATCTGCTGGCCCGCCGGGGTGTCAGAGCCATCCGTCGAATTCCAATTGCCGTACCAGATGACATACACGACCGGGGTCTGAATCAGCTCGCCACCAAAGTAGGCGATCGGGTTCGAAACAGCATTCGTCGAACCCACGGTCGGAGCTGAACGAAACGCACGCTTGTTGATTTCATGGACAACACGGATGGGATGTTGGTCGGCGCGCGCAACGGAGATTCCGGCCAGCCAACCAACCACCGCCAGGCAACCGAGCCATGAAAAACGGGAGATGAGGTGAGAGAGTCTGGATTGATGCGTCATATGCCTACGCAAAATCGGCATATTTCCTAGGATCAACAATCAATTTATATAGGTGAAAATCGTAGCCGATTGGTGAGCAGGCCCGGAACATGCTTCCAGTTTGGTCGCGATAACCGCGTTTTTGGTCGTAATTTTCCCTTCCAGCGGGCGAAGTCGGCGGTTTTGGGGAATCGAACTGCTGTTGGATTTTTCGACTCTTTGACGGGATCCCTGCACAAGAACGTCATTTCTCCTAGTCGATCCTCTTACCTGAAAACGTCCCTTGGATGGCTGCGAGTTTGACTTCATCGCTGACGCTGATGCCCGAATAAATCCATGGATCGACCGGTTGACGGCTGGGCGGACCGGCCATCCTCCGCTACGGTCAACCGCGAATCATGACCGATCCCTCATCTCCCGGGACTACCCCAGGTGAAGTGCCGCGACCCAAGCGGCGCGTGCGGTACTCTGGGAAGAATCCGCGCCGGTTTGAGGAAAAATACAAGGAACACCGACCGGAACTGTTTCCGGAGACAGTTGAAAAAGTGGTCGCCAGCGGAAAAACCCCGGCTGGAACCCATCGACCCATTCTTCTGACTGAAATGGTGGAGATTCTCGCCGTCAAACCGGGCGATGTGGTGGTGGACTGCACGCTGGGGTACGGCGGGCATTCCCGTGAATTGCTGGAACGGCTTCGTCCCGGGGGGCGGTTGATCGGACTGGACATTGATCCTGTCGAGCAACCCCGGACGACGCAACGAGTGCGCGATGCCGGATTCGGACCTGAAATCTTCATTCCGGTCCGGCGAAATTTTGCCGGGTTGCCCCAGGTGCTGAGCGAATTGGACCTGGACGGTGCCGATGCCGTCCTGGCGGATTTGGGGGTCTCCTCGATGCAAATCGATGACCCGGCCCGGGGATTCAGCTTCAAAGCCGATGGTCCGTTGGACCTGCGCCTCAACCCACAGCGCCCGCCTTCGGCCGCACAGTTGCTGGCGACACTCACGGTGGACCGACTGGCCCTGCTTCTCGAAGAAAACGCCGACGAACCCCACGCTGCGCTGCTGGCCCGCGAATTGGTGACGGCCCGTGATCGGAGGCCACTGGACCGCACCCAGGCCCTGGCATCCGAGATTCGGGAGATCCTCGGGCGGCATCGTTTGAGCGGAGGACGAGAGGCGGACAATGACTGCGTCCGCAGGGTCTTTCAGGCCCTCCGGATCGCGGTCAACGACGAGTTTGGGGCGCTCGATGCCTTGCTCCGGAACCTGCCATTTTGTTTGAAACCGGGGGGTCGGGCCTGCTTCCTGACGTTCCATTCCGGCGAAGATCGACGGGTCAAAAAGGCATTCCAGGCCGGAGTCCGGGAGGGCATTTATTCTGCCGCCTCAGAGGACGTGAT
>CAIPFS010000284.1 GCA_903864375.1 uncultured Verrucomicrobiota bacterium | reverse complement strand
CGATGGGTGAGGAAACAGGGTCTCCGTTGGGTCCGTTCATGGTGCCCACCCAGTCTCCGGTGAGCACGTCAGCCGCCGCAGTGGGTGCCTGGGACGCGATGCGGGTATCCCCGATCAGTTTCGAAAGGCGCTCTTCAATGGAATCGGCCCAGATCTGATAGGCGGTGGGCGAAAGGTGCAGGAAATCAGGCATCAATTCCTTGGGAATCGATCCATCATTGGCGACAAATTTAAATCCAAAGTCAGCCCAGAAAATCGATTGATTGTCGGCGAGTCGATGGAGGGCCTGGTTGATCTGAAGCAGGCGGCCTCGTTTGTCATTGAACGTCTCTCCCCGGGGGAAGATGCCGATCAGCAAGACCTTGGTGTCGGGCAATCGGGTCCGAAGTGCCTTCACGATGGCGGTGACACCTTCCACGATTTCGCCCGGGGAATTGTCGTCGGCATTGTTCGTTCCAATCATGACCACCGCCGCCTTGGGATGAACCCCGTCAAGATTGCCATGCTCGAAACGCCAGAGCACGTGCTCGGTGCGGTCGCCTCCAATCCCGAGATTGATGGCATGGCGGGACGTGTAGTACCTGGACCAGACCTCTTTTCCCTCACCCTCCCACCCCTGGGTAATGCTATCGCCGATGAAGAGCACCTGGGTTTCGGAACCGTGCTCCTTGACCCGCTGATTCAATTCCGCCTGGCGTCCCTTCCACCACTCATCGTCGCGCGGCACGGGAACGGTGGTGGAACCGGCAAAGGCGCTCCACGCACCCAGGGCAAAAATGGCAAGAAAGCGAGGCGGAATCATGGTGATGACGGGTACAGGATTGAGGCCTCAAGTAAGAGTCACTCCAACGGAAATGCAAGCTTCCGAAAGCTGGTGAGAATCGCTCCCACGACCTTTCGAGCCCGGTCTTCAGCCTGATCCGAAGGAGATTCCATCAGGGTTGGAATCATCAGCGGATGCGTGAACAAGACCGTGGAGTCCAGAAGCACTTCGGTGGCCTCGGTAATATTTAAAGGCCGGAATTCACCGGCTTCAATACCATCCTGTATCAATTGCCGGAAGACGGATCGGACCGCATCCCGATGCCGGGCCAGGGCCACCGGTTGCAGGTCAAAGACTCGCTGAGCCATTTGATACACCTCCGGGTCCTCCACCAGTTTCTGGCGCCGGCGTCGGTGAAGCTCCAGGAGCACCAACTCGATACGGGTCGAAGCCGATTCAGGCCGGGCGGCGACCTCGTCGGCGAAGGCCTGCACCTTAGCCATCCAATCATCAATGATGGCGTCCAGAATCTCGTTTCGGGTGCTGAAATAGCGGTAGACGTTGGCATGTGACATGCCCAAAGTCCGGGCGATATCCACCACCGTCAGTTTGTCCTGACCGTACCGCCGAAGCAGGGTGAGCGCCGTCTCGATGATTTGCCGCCGCGTTTCCTCGGCCCGGTCGGAGATCATGATTCATCGATTAACGGAAGTTGAGCCGCTTGCCAAATGAAATAACTGACAAATACTGTAACTTGTAAATAAAGTGACCCGTCAGTACGTCGTGTGGTTGACCGTTTTCTTGTATCCATGAATTCCCATCCTCCGTCCGCCAGCCCACCCGGGTCTTCCTCTCCGGCCAACGCTCGGGATAAATCGGGAACTGCTTTGACCGTCCAGCCGGCGCGACGTCGATGGGGTGGGTGGGTGGTCCTTCTGGTGGTGCTGGCTTCTGGCTATGGGATTTGGGCGGTGTGGGGCCGCCGGAAGGATGCGTCCGGACTTCCCGGAGGAACGGGGATGAACGGCACCAATCTGGGGCCGATGGCTGTTCCGGTGATTTTGGGCAGGGTCCAGGAAAAGGATGTTCCCATCTACGCCGATGGGTTGGGAACCGTTCAGGCCTTCACGACGGCCACGGTGCGTGCGCGGGTGGAAGGGTTGTTGCTCAAGGTGGGCTTTCGGGAGGGCCAGGACGTTCAGGAGGGCGATGTCCTCGCGCAGATCGATCCCGAACCGTTTCGAATCACCGTCGCCCAGGTGGAGGCAAAGCGGGCGCAGGACGAGGCGCAATTGCAAAATGCCCGTCTGGATTTGGTCCGCAACCAGGGGCTGATCACCAATGCCATTGTTTCCCGTCAGGTTCTGGATACGGCACAGGCCCTGGTGGATCAACTGGCGGCAACGGTCCAGTCCGACCAGGCGGCGATCGACAGTGCGCGGATTCAATTGGGCTATACCACGGTTCGGGCCCCCATTTCAGGGCGGACCGGACTTCGGCAAATGGATGCCGGCAACATGGTCCGCGCCGGTGATTCGAACGGCCTGGTCGTCATCACCCAACTCAAGCCGATTTCAGTCGTCTTCACCCTGCCGCAACCGACGTTTGCGGAGATTCAACGGCGGACGAAGGAAGGGGATCTCGGGGTGCTGGCGTTGGATCGGGACAACAAATCGCTTCTGGCGACCGGCCAGTTGACGGTGATTGACAATCAGATCGATGTGGCGACGGGGACGATCAAGCTCAAGGCGACCTTTCCCAATGAGGACCTCCGGCTGTGGCCGGGACAATTCGTCAATGTGCGACTTCGGCTGACCACGCGGACCCAGGCGGCCGTGGTTCCGGCATCGGTCATACAACGGGGGCCGGAGGGGGTTTTTGCCTTTGTCATTGATGCGGAGAACAAGGCTTCCATCCGGTTGGTCAAGGTGGGGCAGATGGACGATGGTCAGGCGCTGATTGAAAACGGACTCAAACCCGGAGAACTGGTCGTCGTGGATGGGCAGTATCGGTTGCAGCCGGGTTCGTTGGTTCGCCCGGTCGAAGCCGGGGGGGCGGGGCCGAACGGCGGGGGCCAGAAGGGCCGGGGGCCCGCTTCGCCGGGCGGCGTGGAAACCAACCGGGGTTCCCTCAGGTGAACCTGTCCGAGCCATTCATCCGTCGACCGGTGGCCACATCCCTGCTGATGGCCGGGGTGGTCATCATGGGCATGCTGGGGTACTTTTTTCTCCCCATCTCGGCCCTGCCGCCCGTCGACTTTCCCACCATTCAGGTGACCGCGCAATATCCCGGGGCCAGCCCCGAGGTGATGGCGTCGTTGGTGACCACGCCGCTGGAGCGGCAGTTCGGGCAAATCAGCGGACTGACCCTGATGACCTCGGCGAGTTCATCGGCCAATTCCAGCATCACGCTCCAGTTCACGCTGGACCGGGATTTGGATGCCGCCGCGCAGGATGTCCAGGCCGCCATCAACGCCGCGGCGGGAGTCCTGCCGCGCGCCATGCCCAATCCGCCGACCTACAGCAAGGTTAATCCGGCCGATACGCCGATCCTGACCTTGATGGCGACCTCCGCGACCCTGCCGATTGAAAAGGTCAACGATCTGGCGGACACCGTCCTGGCCCAGAAGCTGAGCGAAGTGAGTGGCGTGGGGTTGGTGACCATTCAGGGTAAACAAAAGCCGGCGGTGCGGGTGCGGATGAATCCCACGGCGCTGGCCGCTGCGGGGTTGAGTTTCGAAGATATCCGGACCGCCTTGATTCAGAATAATCTCAATGCGCCCAAAGGGAGCTTTGACGGTGGCCGACAAGCCTACGCGATCACGTCGAACGACCAGATCTACACGGCCGACCAGTTTCGGTCCCTCATCGTTGCCTATCGTGGAGGAACGCCGATCCGGTTGGGCGATCTGGGTGAGATCATCGACAATGTTGAAAACGTACGGCTGGCGGGTTGGGTCGGGGGGAAACCATCGGTCATCATCGATGTCCAGAGGCAGCCGGGAGCAAACATCATTGAAACGGCGGATCGGGTGAAGGAATTGCTGCCGCGGTTGCGGGGGGTATTGCCGCCCAACATCCGGCTGGAGATCCTGACCGATCGAACCGAGACCATCCGGGCCTCGATTGCGGACGTGCAGTTCACTCTGCTGCTCACGGTGGCGTTGGTTGTGCAGGTCATCTTCCTGTTTCTTCGATAGTTCTGGGCGACAGTCATTCCCAGCGTGG
>CAIPFS010000283.1 GCA_903864375.1 uncultured Verrucomicrobiota bacterium | reverse complement strand
GGGTCATCGCCATCATCATCACCATCATGGTTCTCAACCTGAAAACACCGACGGATCCGACGATGCGATCCCTGATTCAGATGTGGCCTGCGCTGTCGGTGTATGCCCTGAGCTTCCTGACCGTCGCGATATACTGGGTCAATCACCACCATCTCCTGCACCTGGCCCACCATGTGGATGGACCTTTGTTGTGGGCCAACATGAACTTGTTGTTCTGGATGTCCCTGCTTCCGTGGGTGACCGGATATCTCGGGGAGAATCATGCCCTTCCGCTTCCGATTGGACTCTACGGCGGTGTCGCCCTCGCCTGCGCCCATTCCTTTCATTGGCTTGCCGAGGCCGTCGTCCGGCATCGATCCGATGATTCCGCCATCCATCAAAAAATACGGAGAAAGGGTTGGATCGCGCAAAGCATCTACCTGGCCGCCCTTCTGTGCGTTTTCTTGTGGAGTCCGCTCACCCTCGTCCTCATCGCCGTTCCGCCCCTGATGTATTTCATGCCGGACCGGCGGATTGAGAGCATCCTGGGAGGAGGAACTTCCGCACATTAACCCCTCCGTTGCCTGCCGATCGTCAGCCAGGACCGGACGCATTCGATCTTGGAGTCTTTCCGGTGCAGTGATTAGCCTGATCCCGTGATCATCCCCATCGACCGTTGCATCCGGGTCCTTTTGCTGACCGCCTGGTCCTTGATTTGTCTTCAGGCGGGCGAGTTCAGCGCCGATGCCGACCGCTACCGGGAGGCGTTGCGGAACCGGATCCTGCCATACTGGTTGGACTCAACCCGGGATGCGGAATTCGGGGGATACCGACTTTGCGACGACGCGGTTTCCGGCCCTTGCACTCCCACCGAAAAGCAACTGGTCACCCAGGCCCGAATGGTCTGGGGATTTTCGCTCGCCCATCGCAAGAACCTGGGCATTCCTGCTTCTGGAACCAACGCCGCCCGCGATTACCTCGCGGCCGCCACCCGTGGCGTCCGGTTTCTCCGGGAGCACTTCCATGATGCGTCGAACGGTGGTTACTTCTTCACGACCGACCTGTCTGGAAAACCGCAAAACCAACGCAAGTTTCTCTACGGGCAGTCGTTCGTCATCTATGCCCTCGTGGAATACCACCGGGCCAGTGGCGAAGCTCAAGCGCTGACGGAAGCCGTTTCCCTGTACCACGAACTTCAACGTCATGCTCACGATTCCGTTCACGGGGGCTGGATGGAGCATTTCGAGGCCGATTGGACGCCGCTTCCGGAGCGCGAGCCCAATGCGATCGTCGAAATTGCCGGATTCAAGAGCGCCAATTCCCATCTTCACCTCATGGAAGCTCTCACCGAACTTTACCTGGAGACCAAAGACCCCAAAGTGCGGGTTTCGCTGGAAGAGGCCCTTCGACTGAATCAAACCTACTTTTACCCACTGGATCCCTCCCGATCCACGTTTCATTTTCGTCCGGATTGGACACCGGTCATGGAGCCAGGGAGCACCGGGTTAAGCTACGGCCATAATGTCGAATTTGCCTGGCTGATGGTTCGAGCCGAACGGGCTCTTGGAAGAAAACCATCCTGGAACCAGTTTGGCGCCCACATCGATCACGCACTGGCCCATGGTTGGGATGTTCAGCGTGGCGGGCTCTACAATCGTGGCATGGCCAATGAGCCTGCCCACGATACGGCCAAGGTTTGGTGGGTTCAGGCTGAAATGATGGCGGCGCTGACGGAGGCCTGCCGCCAACAGGAGGTCCCGCCGGCGCAGGTCCGGGCGCTCCACCAATTGATTCAGTTTGTGGATCGGTACCAGACCGAGCCCAAAAACGGAATCTGGGTGGACACGGTGACCGCCGACGGAAAGCCGCGCGACTCACGCAAGGCGCACAACTGGAAGGCCAACTACCATGATGTCCGGGCGCTGATGATGTTCGCCGACGAATTTGGCACGAAATAGGAAGGCGCATCCCGAAGGGTCACCCATCAGGCGTGCACGTGCGGTCGGCGGACGGGTTCGACGACCATGGCCACGCATCCAGAAGGCGACCAGAGTTCACCGTGATCGGTTCCGGCCTCGGCATGAAGGTAATCTCCGGCGCACAAGGTCCGGCCTTCGGTCACCAGGTTGCCCGAAATCACGTAGAGTTCCTCGGGTCCACGCTGATGGGAATGACTGGGAAAACGACAATCGGCAGCCAACTCCAGGAGGACAACCCGATACCCGGCCCCCGGATTCTCCGCCAGTTGTTTGGTCCTCAAGCCCGCAATCGGGGTGTTCACCCATCCCTCCAATGATGACGGAATCCAATGGAACCCAGGGGAGAGGGGCGGTTTGAGCTCATCCGCGGCCACACCCCGTCGAAGTTGGGGGGTCAGTCGGATCCGATCCATCAAGCGCGCCTTCAATCCAGATGAAGGAATGACCGGTGGACAGACTGTTCGAGCAAAAGCGGTCATGGCGTCGCCGAAAGCCGCCAACTCGTTCCGGGCCTCCGGATGCACCTGACAATACAACTCCAGTTGGACCCGCTGGTTGCCATCCAGCAAGCCCACAACCGACAAGGCGGCCAGTTCATAAAATTCGCCGCAGGTCGTCACAGGCAACCCTCCCATCCATCGCGCAGTGCCATCAGACCCCTCCGAATGCGTGCTTTGACGGTTCCCAACGGGGCCGAAATCGCCTCAGCGACCTCGATGTGGGTCAGGCCCGAGAAATAGGCCAATTCAATGGCATTCCGTTGATCCGGGGGTAGCGTATTCACCGCCTGACGTATTTGCCGCATCTCATCGTCCATGAAAAGAGGATCATCCGGTGCCCTGAAATCCGTCACCGCTCTCTGGGTGGTAGGATCGACCGGGACCAGAACGCCGAGGCGCCGCTGTCGCCGACGCAATTGGTCAATGGCCTTGTTCCGGGTCAGGGTCAGGGCCCAACTCAATGGTTTGCCGAGGGCCGGATTGTAGAGGGGGGCGCGCTCCCAAACCAGGGAAAGGGCTTCCTGAAGTGCATCCTCCGCTTCATCCACGGAATTCAGGATCCGTTGGGCCACCCCCAAAAGGAGTCCCGCATGACGATCGTAGAACTCGGCAAATGCCACAGGGTCTCCTTCGGCGATGCGAGCCATGATCGTTTCGTCCGAGCTTTCGGGTGCGGCGTCAGTTCCACTTTCCATGGGCAACCGGCTTGATACTCTGGAGCGGTCGGCGGGAAAACCACCACCCCAGTGAGGCAAGCAATCGCGATAAGTCTTAGTGGCAACCATGTCGATAGGCAACCCATCACCATCACAAACGATCCAATCGACGGATCGGATGCACAATTATCGACTTATTCCCGGCGGCTCCCGGCGATGTTGGAACGGTTCAACCTCTTCGAGTCAGACCGAGTCCCCAGCCCCTACCCCTTTCAAGGAATGACCCAG
>CAIPFS010000282.1 GCA_903864375.1 uncultured Verrucomicrobiota bacterium | reverse complement strand
CGACATTGCCCGGTGTGTGGCGGCGGACATCGCCCGGATTTCATCCACCACCGAGGTGCGCCTGACCGAGCAATCCCTGTCCAACCTTTGGGATTTCGAGGAGGTGTACGCTTCGCTTCAGGACTTTGCTGAAACCTATCCCTTCCAGCCCGACGAGGAGGATTACCTGGTGCACATCACGACCGGCACCTACGTTCAGCAAATCTGTCTGTTCCTGATGACCGAGTCCCGGCAGTTCCCGGGGAGGCTGATTCAAAGCTCGTCGAAGGATTCGAGGAAGCGGACCGCAAAGGGCCGCTACAGCATCATCGATCTCGACCTTTCCAAATACGATCGGCTGGCAGCGCGGGTGCATCGACAGGCGTCGGAGGGAACCCTTTTCCTGAAGTCCGGCATCGAGACCCGAAACCGGCGGTTCAACCTCTTGATGGAGCAGATCGAACACGTTGCCATCCATTCGCGCGAACCGGTCCTTCTGACCGGACCCACCGGTGCCGGGAAGTCACAGCTGGCACGTCGCATTTTTGAACTGAAGAAGTTGCGACATCAGGTGGCCGGAGCGTTGGTGGAGGTGAATTGTGCCACCCTGCGGGGCGATGCCGCCATGTCGACCCTTTTCGGTCACGTCCGTGGAGCCTTCACCGGAGCCATTCACGAGCGGGCCGGATTGATTCAGTCTGCCGATGGCGGATTGCTGTTTCTGGACGAGGTCGGGGAATTGGGTCTCGATGAACAGGCGATGCTGCTGCGGGCCCTGGAGGAAAAGCGCTTTCTGCCCGTGGGAAGCGATCGGGAGGTGAAGAGTGATTTTCAATTGATTGCCGGCACCAACCGGGACCTTGCCGCGGCGGTGGGGCAGGGGCGGTTTCGGGAGGACCTGCTCGCGCGACTGAATCTGTGGTCGTTTCGTTTACCGGGACTGGCGGAGCGTCCGGAGGATCTGGAACCGAATCTGGACTTTGAATTGAACAAGGCGGCCCGGCGGTTGGGGCGCCAGGTCACCATGAATCGGGAGGCGCGGGACCGTTTCCTGAACTTTGCCCAATCTCCAGAGGCGCGATGGAGTGGCAATTTTCGGGACCTCAATGCCGCCGTGACCCGCATGGTGACTCTGGCGACGGGCGGAAGGATCACAGAAGCAGTTCTGGATGCTGAATTGGATCGGCTCAAGGCTGCCTGGTCGCGTCCGGGAGAGGCGTCCGCCGGTCCGGGCGACGTTCTGACTCCGTTGTTGGGCCGTGATGGGGTGGATGGGTTGGATTTATTCGATCAGGTTCAACTGGCCAGTGTGGTGGAAGTGTGTCGAAAGTCGGAAACCCTTTCCGAGGCGGGCCGGAAGCTTTTTGGAGTCAGTCGGGAGGGCCGGAAGACTCCCAATGATGCGGACCGGCTGCGCAAATACCTGCCCCGTTTCGGTCTCGATTGGGAGTCCTGTACCACCTCCCGGTAAGATATCCCGCCGTGGAGTGACCCTCAACCGGGATTATTACCTCGACTTGCATTTTCAAAAAACCCGCGTAACAAGGGTGCATGGCGCGCTCATCTACAACCTATCGGCCCAAATGGAAAGCCGGGGATACCACGGTGATTCGGGTTCCAAAGCCGTTGGTTGGCCAGG
>CAIPFS010000281.1 GCA_903864375.1 uncultured Verrucomicrobiota bacterium | reverse complement strand
CGGAGGGACGACATCGCGAAACTGAGGGGAAGCCCCCTGCCAGCCGGTGACCAATTGACCGACCCCGGCACTGGCGATGAACAGTGTGGCCCCGTCGCGTGTGATGGCCATGCCGTGCGGCCAGGAATGGATCGGATAGGCGTGGCCGGCAGGGGTGAGGAAGCGCCCGTTGGAAAGGATGGTGGTACCCGACGGATCGTGCCGTGCGAATTCTTCCACGGCCGGGGGATGCAGATACGGGGATTTCGGGGCGGCCTGGGCGAGGAACCCGGCAACAACGGTCCAAAGAACGGCGCGCAAACGACGGACAGAATTCATGGGAGGGACAATCGGCATCGAACGACCCGACGATCCTGCCTCAATCCAGCCCGTCTGTGCGAGTCAGGAATCCGTTCGCCGCCGAATCGTCACCTCTGAACTTCCCTTATCGCCGCGGGGTCACGGTGGGGCGTCGATGGACTGCACCCGGATCAGTTTTTTGTTGATGAACTCCTGGATGCCCAGGCGGGAGAGTTCGCGTCCGTATCCGGAATTGTTGATCCCCCCAAACGGTAGCTCCGGGGAGGTCCAGGTGGGGTGATTCACAAAGACCATGCCGGAATGAAGACGATGAGCGATCCGCTTTCCCCGGGCCACATCGCGGGTGAACACGGCTCCCCCCAGCCCGTAGTCCGAGTTGTTGGCCAGTCGAATGGCCTCCTCCTCGTTGGCCACCGAAAAAAACAGGGCGACCGGCCCGAAGAACTCCTCCCAGTAGGCGGGATTGCTGACGGCGATGTCGACGAGAATGGTCGGTTCCATGAATGTCCCCTCCCGGTCGAGGCGCTTGCCGCCCATCACCAGACGGGCCCCATTTTGAAGGGCACTGTCGACCTGCGATAACAAGTGTCGCAGACCGCTCTCCGATGACATCGGTCCGAGTGTCGTCCGTTTATCCATGGGGCTTCCCGGCTTGAGCGCAGCCAGGGCGGTCTGGAACTTGAGCAGGAACTGGGCGGCTACACTCTCGACGACAATGAATCTCTTGGCCGCAACACAGCATTGTCCGTCGTTGTTCATCTTGGCCCAGACGGCCCATTTCACCGTTTTATCCAGATCCGCATCCTCCAGCACGATGAACGGATCGTCTCCGCCCAGCTCGAGGGTCGTCTTCTTGACGTTTTTTCCAGCCCGGGCGGCCACGTCCTTGGCCGCCTCGATCCCACCGGTGAGGGCGACTCCCTTGATGCGGGGATCGTCGATCACGCGCTCCACCTGTTCATGCGAGATCAGGAGGTTGGTATAGGCCCCCTCCGGCGCTCCCGCCTCCCGCCAGAGGTGTTCAAAGGCGACGGCACATTGCGGAACGCAGGCGGCATGCTTGACCAGGACCACGTTGCCCGCCATCAGGTTCGGCCCGGCAAAGCGGGCGAGTTGATAATACGGGAAATTCCATGGCTGAATCCCGAAGAGAAGCCCCAGGGGTTCCGAGACTACCTCCGCTTCACCCGATGCGGTCTCCAGCAGGTCCGGGGCAAGAAACTCCGCGGCATTCCGCGCGTAATACTCGATGATGTTGGCGCTCAGCAGGACTTCAGCCCGGGCCTGTGCATACAACTTCCCCATTTCAAGGGTGGCCAGCCGCGCAAATTCATCAGTGCGCGTCCGTAAAATTCCGGCGGCACGCATCCCGATGACGGTGCGTTCAGCAAACGATGTCTCACTCCAGACCGGAAAGCAGGTTGAGGCCAGTGCCAGGGCGTCTTCCAATTGCCGGTCACTCAGCTGTTCAAAGGTTCCCAACACCTTTCCGTTCATGGGATTGATGCTGTGAAAGGTCATGGCCTAAATCCTTTCACCTTCTTTAGTAGAATATCATGGGGTGTTTCACCCACAACGGTCTCCGTGGGAGGTCTACTTCCTTCTCTATAGCTCAGGCCACATCGTTGCGGACTGATGAATTCCGACGCACGACGTCCGGTGCTGACGATGAGAAAACAGTCTTGAGCTTGGCAGTCGGTGACCAGGGCGGTTACCTTCTCCTGGTCGGCCATTGCGATGAATCCCAAGCTTCTCATCGACCCCGCTTTACTCATCCGGGCGTTTCTGCCCATCCACCTGTCGGGCTGGGGGGCCCTGGTTCGATGCCGATTTGTCCTCCGACTCGTGGCTTGCGTGGGACTCTTTGTCCTTGGATTTTCGGCGTCTGCCGCCGTTCACCGATCCACCAACCAACTCTGGTCGCTGAAGCTGGTGGTCCAGCCGGTCGTTCCAACCGGATGGACCGGGTCCACAAATCCTATCGATGCGTTTGTTGCCGCCGCATGGAAGGCCAAAGGGCTTCAGCCTGCAGCCAAAGCCGATCGGTTGACCATCCTCCGTCGCGTCACTCTCGATCTGACCGGCCTGCCACCGACGGTTGAAGAGCAGACCGCGTTTCTTCAGGACCATCGCCCGGACGCCTATGAACGGGTGGTGGATCGTCTGCTGGCCGGTGAACAGCACGCCGTCTGTCAGGCCCGACACTGGCTGGATGTTCTGCGCTACGCCGATGAGGATGAACATCTGGATGCCTCCAGAGGGCTCCATCACTGGCGCGACTGGGTCATTCGGGCCCTGCATGACGATGTGCCGTACGACCAGTTTGTCCGGGCGCAGTTGACCGGTTACCGGTCCACCACCCGGACAGAAATGGTGGCCACCGGACAACGCCACCGAATCGAGCCGCGACCCGATGATCTCTTTGCGCTCGGATTCCTTGCCCGGGGTGCCGTTCCCGGGGATGGACCGGAATCCCAAAATCTGGCCATCTCCGCCGTCGAAACCGTTTCGACCGCATTCATGGGCATGACGGTCGGTTGTGCCAAGTGTCACGACCACATGTATGACCCGATTTCCAAGCGGGACTTCTATGCCATGAAGGCCCTGTTCGATCCGCTCGTTCCCCGTCGGGTGGTTCTTGCCACCGCCGACCAGTGGATTGCCCGCGGTCAGGCCGAGGAAATCGCGGCTCGCGGACGTCGAAGGTACGAGACCGAAATCGAGGAACTGGTCGGGCCGACCCGCCGCCGTCTCTATGACGAACGGGTGGCTATGTTGCCCGCCGAAATCCAGATCGTGATTCGAAAACCGGAACGGCTCCGGACCGTGGAGGAACAGAAAATCGCCGACGGTTATTACCCAATCCTGCGCATCGATTCCGACAAGGTGATGGACGCACTGCCCGAGGATCAGCGCGACGCCTACCGCCAGTTGCAACGAAAGCGGGATGAAGAAAATGGGAAGCGGGGACCTTCCCTCCCGACCTTCTGGACCGTGGAACGGGACAGGGCCCGCGAGCTGGAGAAGTCCTACATCCTCACCAGCGGTGAACCGGACCGACCGGAAAAAAACCATGAGGTGGGTCCCGGCTGGCCGTTTGCGCCGACGACACCCGATTTCCGGGACGGGCGGCTGGAGGCCTTTTCCGACTGGCTGACCTCGCCGGATAATCCGTTGTTTGCCCGCGTGGCGGTGAACCGCCTCTGGCAATGGCATTTTGGGGTCGGCTTGCAAAAGACCCCCAGCGACTTCGGTGAACTGGGTGGAATTCCCACCCATCCGGAACTCCTCGACTGGCTGGCATCCGAGTTCGTGCACAGCGGCTTCAGTCTGAGAGCCATGCACCGGCAAATCGTCCTGTCCGAGACGTATCAGCTGGCCTCTGAAATGGATGCAGATGGAGAACGCCGGAATCAGGTGGTGGATTCAGACGACAGTTTTCTGTGGCGCTTCCGCCTGCGCCGGCTCGACGCGGAGGCCCTCTGGGATTCCATTCATCAGGCGGCGGGTCTTCTCAACCTCGCGGTCGGAGGCCCGTCGTTCAGTCCCGGTGAGAACAAGCCGGTCCGCCGCGGGGCCTATATTGTCCGCGGCTATTCAGCCAGCCGCGATGTCCTGCCCGCCTTTCTTCAGTCCTTCGACGTGGATGATGGACGCACACCCTGTCCGCTCCGCACCCAGACCGTGACGGCACCCCAGGCCCTCTTCCTCATGAACAGCCCGGAAATCCAGCGGGCGGCCGATGCCCTGGCGGCACGGCTTCAACCGGAAGTTCCGGACCATGCAGGCTCTGCCGTGGATCTGGCCTTCCAGACCGTGATCGGGCGTCTGCCCACCGACCCGGAACGGAACCTGGCCATGCAATGGATTCAGTCCGATCCCGCCCGGCTTCCCGGCTTTGCATGGATGCTCTTCAATCTCGACGAGTTTCTTTATGTCCGCTGATGCCTTCCCCCGGTTGGGTTCCTGCCTTCGCGAAACCGTTTCGCGACGCGATTTTTTACATCGCGCCGGTGGCGGGTTTTTGGGTGTGGCGCTGGGAGCCCTCTGGGCCGAGGCGGGGGAGATTCCGAATGCCGTCCTTGGACCACACTTCCGACCCAGGGCAAAATCCGTCATCTACCTGTTCATGTGCGGCGGTGTCAGCCATATCGACACCTTTGACCCCAAGGACAACAAGTGGGCTGGGACCCTGATGGACGCAGTGGGCTTTGGAGACAATCAGGCGGAGATGAAACGGCCCGTCATTCCGTGCCGGCGGACCTTCACCCGATATGGCGAATCCGGCACACCGGTTTCCGATTGGTTTCCCCATGTGGGCGGCGTGGTCGACGATATCGCGGTGATCCGTTCGATGTGGTGTCATGAGTCGAATCATTTCCCGGCCGTGATTGAGACCTGCACCGGTCATCAGGGTCGCCAGTTCGATCATCCCGCCCTGGGCAGTTGGGTCTCCTATGCCCTCGGGACCTCCAATCGGAATCTGCCCGCCTTCGTCAACCTCGGGCGCCCCTCCTCTCCGGTCCAGCTGACTGGTGGCTATCTGGGCGCCTCGGTTTCGGCAACCCCCTTTCAGTTGGGTGACACCCCCATCCCCAACCTGCATCCCCCCAAAGGCACCCTGGCCGCCGACCGCGATCGCCAGCTGCAGATTTTGCAGCGCCTGAATGAGGATTTTCGGTCGCGGTATCAGATGAACACTGATATTGCGGCCCGGACCAAAGCCTATGAACTGGCGGCGGGACTCCAGCTCGAAGCTCCACACCTGATCGATTTCTCCAACGAGCCCCGGCATATCCTCGATCTGTACGGAATCGGGACCCGGGAAACCGACGACTTTGGACGACAATTATTGCTGGCCCGTCGGCTGGCGGAACAAGGGACCCGTTTCATTCAGGTGTGTCATGCCGGAGGCGGCAACGGCGGCTGGGATGCCCATGGAAACATCGAAAGCCATGCGCCCCTCTGCCGGGCCACCGACAAACCCATCGCCGGACTCATCCGGGACCTGAAACAACGGGGAATGCTGGAGGAGACGCTGGTGGTCTGGACCAGTGAATTCGGACGGACTCCCTGGTCCCAGAACACCACAGGTCGGGACCATAACCCGAGAGGCTATACCTCCTGGATGGCGGGCGGCGGAATCCAGGGCGGCATTGTGCACGGGGCCACGGACGACGTGGGCTACAAGGCCGTGGAAAATCCTCATTATTACAGCGACCTCCACGCAACCATCCTTCATCAGCTCGGTCTCGACCACCGCCGAATGGAGATCACCTCGGCGGGCCGCCCCATGCGATTGGTGGAGGAGGGATTTGGTCCCATTCAAGCCATTCTCGCCTAAAGCCGGTCACTGGATGCTTCCTCGACCCCATTCCACAAATCCCCGAAAATCAACTGCCCCAACTGGTCGATCTTCTCGGAATGGTCGAAGTCCGCTTCCGCCAGCTCGCGGGCTTTGTGATGCTGATAAAATTTCAAAAATTGCCGGCCTGTTTCCCGCTCCTCCCGGACCCGTTCGAGTTTGAGACTCTCAGCCCGTAATTCGGTCGCGTACAGCTGGGTGTAGGCACGGACCATCAAGTGGAGCGATTCCGGCTCCGCCAGACTGCTGAACAAATGGCTCAGCAGGTGATCGCCCACCCGCTGCACGAGCCGGTGCAGGGTTGTTTCGTCGCGAGTCAGGGTTGTGGACATAACATCTCGATGGGTCGGCGTTGGCGTTCTCCGCATCATCGTTCCCCGGAAGAGGGTCGGAAGCCCACGGCACGGTGATCCCGGTGGGTTGAATTGGGCGGATGAACCGGTTTTCAGGCGGTCGGATGCCCTTGACGCCCGGGAGGATGGCACGACGTTGATCCCGTTACAGGAGGTTTTCTATGAACTATTTCCCTCGGCGGAATCGGGCGGTGTGGATCTTGGCGGCGCTCTCCTCGATGGGGCTCGTGGCGATCGTCCAGGGCGAAGAGCCGACGGCTCCACCTCCAACAACGGAGGCATCCGCTGCCGCTTCCGTGAGGAAAGCCCGTCCCACACTGGCATGGGCCACACAGGAGGTTCTCAAGCTATGCCGGGCAAAGGTTGGCGATGAAACGGTGATCACGTTCGTCAGCCGGGCGACCACCTCCTTCGATCTCACCGCCGACGATGTGGTCTACCTCAAAGAGCAGGGCGTCAGTGACCCTGTCTTGAATGCCATGCTCAGTCAGCATCCGGTCGCAACGCCGTCACCGTCACCAACCGCCCCGGCTCCGTCGACCGCTCCCTCCGGGGGCAATGCAACTGTTTTGTCGGCACCCGGTGTTCCGCAGGCTCCCACGGTGATTTATCAGCAGGCGCCGCCGGTGGTGGTTCAATCGAGCCCCACCTATGTCTATTCGGAGCCGTATTATTCGGGGTACGGCTACTATCCGTCCTACGGATGGGGCTATCCCGGCGTCTCCCTCTCGTTTGGTTTCGGTTATTACGGCGGCTACCGGGGTAGCTATCACGGGGGATACTACGGCGGTTATCATGGCGGTGGCTATCACGGCGGCGGCGGATATCACGGAGGGGGCGGCGGCTACCATGGGGGTGGCGGCGGCGCACACGGAGGTGGTGGTGGCCACGGTGGGCATCGCTAGGGCGTTTTTTCAAAACGGCTTTGTCTTTGGCGCCACCCCTGACTGTTCTTAATCGGCCTGGGAGACCCGGGTTGCAAGTTCCAGGAGCCCAATCGCTTCAACATCGGCGTCGAGGGCAAATCGGTCGGTTCCGGAATAGACGAGGAAACGTTTCTCCGGTTTCAAGTCGGCGCAGGCCAGGTGAAATCCTTTGGCCATCTTGGGAGTCGAGCTCAGTTTGATTTCGATGGCCCACAGGCGGTGGGATGGCGTTTGGAGGACGAGGTCGATTTCGTTGCCCGTTGCGGTACAGTAGTAATGCCACTCCGTCCCCGGAGGAGCCACCGAAAGAAGCGTTTCGATGACCAGATTTTCCCAACTGGAACCAACCACGGGATGGGCCAGCAGGAACTCCATGTTCGGAATGCCCAATAAGGCGTGAGCCAACCCGCTGTCACGGACATAGACTTTGGGAGCCTTGACCAGGCGTTTCCCCTCATTTCGCTGCCAGGAGGGCAAACGACGCACCAGCAGCAGGTCCACCATCAAGTCGAGATAGCCCGCCACCGTTTTCCCGTCCACGCCCAGGCTCCGGGCAAGATTTGCGGCGTTGAGGACCTGACCTTGGTGATGGGCGAGCATGGTCCAAAATCGACGAAGGGTTTCAGCCGGAATTCTCGATCCAAATTGAGGAATGTCCCGCTCCAGATAGGTGCGAATAAAATCCCGCCGCCATTGGAGGCTTTCACTGTCATTTTTTGCCAGAAAGCTGCGGGGAAACCCGCCTCGAATCCAGAGTGCATCCCGTTCATCGGGCTTGACCTCGGACACGTCGAAAGGCCCGAGCTCCAGGTAGGCAATCCGCCCAGCCAGGCTTTCACCCGATTGTCGCAACATATCGAGAGCCGCAGATCCCAGAAGCAGGAACTGGCCAGTGGCCCGCCCCCGACGACGACCCCGATCAATCACGCCGCGCAACGTTTGGAATAGTTCCGGCATCCGATGAACCTCATCCAAAATGATCAATTCGTGGGCGTGATCCTCAAAGTACCGGTTCGGGTCGGCCAACTTTGCCCGATCCCCGCCGTCTTCGAGGTCGAGATAGATGGAAGGCCGCTGCTCCGCAACAGCAAGCGCCAGGGTCGTCTTGCCAACCTGTCGTGGCCCCAGCAGAACCACGGCAGGCGAAGAGTCGACAAGTTCCAACAGCCGTAAATTCAGGTGTCTAGTCAACATTTATGCAAAAATGG
>CAIPFS010000280.1 GCA_903864375.1 uncultured Verrucomicrobiota bacterium | reverse complement strand
GGTTCAGAGAGTACCGATTGGGGCGGGCCTCCCATCCCGTACCAGGGAAGTGACCGGCAAACACCACCGAAATCGGAGGGTTGGTCGGGTTACCGTAGGCGGGCAGCTGAATCGGGTAGGAACTATTTCCACCCAGGGCATAATTGTTACGAGCGGCACCGTTGTCGCGGTTGTCAACTCGGGCCACGGGATGGAAGTTCAATCCATCGGTGGTCACGAGTGTCTGAGGTTGCTGACCGGCACGCCAAGTGGCACCACCGGCATAAATGACGGTATTCGTTCCTGAGCCATGAACGTGGAAATCGCGCCAACGCCAGCTCTTCGAACCGTCGCCGTTGCTCAAGCCGTCACCAATGCCTCCCACGGGCTCTTCATAGGCAATCGTCGGGGTCGAGACCCAACCGCCACCCGGCTTCGGAGCGTACCGGAGGATGATGTGCTTGTGGGAGCTATAGAGCGCCCGACTGCCCTCCGGACCGTCGTCCAGAGCCACACGCCACCAGAAATTGACCGCACTACCCTGACTTCCCTGACCGTCAGCGGTCACGTCGATCCCCAAAAGTGTCGGAGGATTTGCGATTTCGGAAAATGCGAGCCCCAAGGGAGCACCGGTCGCCGCATCGAGCCAGATCAACGAGTGGTCCGGATATTGCGCGGCCAACGCCTTTTGCGCAGCCGAAAGCCCGGGGTCGGTCTCGTCAATGCCGTTTTCGCGGACCTGCAACAGAAGTTTCGTTGCGTTATAGCGGATCAAACCCGCATAGGAGCTGATGGTTTCAGTACCATCCTGATTATCCGCAGCCTCAGGCCCGGCTGGCTTCACCAAGATCGGGAGCTTATTCGGAGCGCTGACTCCGGAGGAGCCATTGACGTGCTGATACCACACGGGAGTAATCTCCTGTGCGGAAGCCAACTGAGCCGCCAGGAGGGCGGCAACGGTTGGCATGAGTGTTTTTGTCAGTTTCATGATTCGATTTCAGGACTAGTCCCCAAATGCGGCGGCCACGCCGCACGGAATTCTCATCACCGGCTGACACATTTTCAATAAAACGGCACCAAGCCGTAACCTTTCGGTCCGTTGGAACCAAATCCGTTTCTTAAAACTGGTCCCCGTGTGATGTAATTTCACCCCAAGTTGTAGGGGCGAGCTGGAAACAAAGTCGAGCGGCAAATCGACACTTGTAATCGATTATCGGAATTCAGGCGGACTGTTGCATAGTACCCTTCGGATTTTTTCTCAAGGTAACGTCACACCCCCTGACTCCGTGATTTTGAGTTCGCGGGCATCCTTTCCTATCGGAAGGGTGACGACTGCCCGACCAGGCCACCGAACACCGAGTTCCACCGGAGTCGATGCCAGTCCCAGAATGGTGACCGCACCATCCTGGGACCAGTAACCCGCGCCGGCGTGCACTTCCCGGACCGGACCCCATTTCCCCTGACCATAGCCCACCCGAAGGTGCGTCCCCACTCCGGTTGGATTGCCCGGTGGCCCTTGCAGGCGAATCCTCAGCCCCGGACGACCGCCCACATTTTTAAACAGGCAGGTGGCTTCGGCGTTCTGGCTCACCACCAAATCCGGTCGTCCGTCGCCGTCAAAATCAGCCGTCGCCGCGGCCCTTTGGGATCCTTGGACATGCACCCCTGAACTTTGTCCCGGTAGCGCCATAAAACTTCCAAGCCCGTCGCCGCGGAGGAGCAATCCCTGCCCCGCATCCGAGCGCTCCCGTTCAGGACTGCCTGAAAAATCGTTTTGACTCAAAAAAAGATCCTCCGCCCCGTCGCCGTCAAAATCAGCCGCCACCACCGCCTGCACAGAGGACCACTGCGCCTCCATCGGCAGGGGCCGGACGATCAAATGATCTCCCCGATTCAGCAAAGCGACCGTATCGAGGGTGTTGATCGTGAGCCGTTGCACCCGGTCCTGAACCTCTTGCAGGATTTCGCCCACCGTCGCTGAGCCGAACGCTTTTCGCGTGGAAAATCGATCTTTTGCGGCAGGCCAGACCTCTGACAGTCCATCACGACTGATATACGGCAATTCGCGACCCGAAATTGAGTCGACATACCCCTCCACCAAATCCACGGCGCCACGGGATTGCCAGTCTCCGTACACCACAAAATTTCCACGATCCGCGCCGGCATTGTAGGGGCTGTTGCGCCCCCAATTGCCGACCACCCAATCGAGACGACCATCCCCATCGATATCCACCGCGGTGATACCGGCCCACCCCCCGGTCATTTCCCTTAGATGAGCCGGGTGCAAACCGGGTTTTTCCCAGACCAGCGGAAGGTCTTCCACCTGAAGACGCCCATGTTGGTTGCGAAAAAACAGTACGGGTCCCCACTCCGTGGCCAGAACCAAATCCGAATCCCCGTCGCCATCAAAGTCGGTAAACACTGCTCCGGTCACCATCCCCACGTGAGCCAACGCGGGGTTGTTGTTGGTATCAGGGACGAAGAATCCATCCTTTGCCCGGAGCAGGCCTGAAGACAACGGTTCGGGATAACGGCCCGGCATCACCCGCCCGCCGACAAACAAATCCAACTGACCGTCGCCATCGACATCGGCCATGGCCATGGGGCCAATCGAGCCCGCCAGTGAAATCCCCCCCAGGCGTTGAACCCCCTGGGCCAGATCAAAGGCTCGCACTCCGGCCTTTCCCTGCGGAGCCTCGTAATTACTCGACGCCACCAACACCAGGGGGGCCTGTGCCGCCCGGTGAACCACCAGCACCCCGGCGTGATCCATCGCCGCCGGCGTCTGAAAAACCGGAAGGGACGAGGGGCTGAATCCACCCTTTCCATCGTTCAGATAGACGCCCAACCGACCTCCGCGACCGCTTCCGATGATCAAATCCTCCCATCCATCTCCGTTTAAATCACCCCAGGCCACAGCGGGGCCCATCTGACTCAGCCTGCGGGGGAGCAGGGGCTGGCGGTCGAAGTCATCGAAAGGGGACTCGAAATGACGGTGATTCAGGCGGGCGCTGACGTCAGCGAACAGCGGCGATGGCTCAGAAGGCGTCCGAGGCGGCACCTCTGTCTGAGGGTTTTCGACAATCTCCAGGCGTTGATTGGATTTGGCAGGAATCCAATCCGTCCGCCGTCCGTCCCTCCATGTAACGCGAACCTTCAGGGCCGCATTGATCGCTCCTGTGGCAAAGACCCGCTCCGGTTCGTCACCCGACAGGTAGCGTCCGCCGGCAATGATCTCCTGACTTTGAGGCACCGGGCCGCCATCGACCTCGATTCGGGCACCAATTCCCTGGGTATTCGGCGCCAGTCCCCGCAGCCGTACGGCTAATCGCCCCGCGGTCACGTCATTCCGAAGGAACAGGGGAGCATCGTTTTGACGATTAACCACCATATCCAAGTCGCCGTCGCCATCCAGGTCGGCCAACGCCACCCCCTGAGAGACCCCCACCTGATCAAAGTTCCACTCGTGCCCGGCGTCCACGAATCCGAGCTTTCCATTGTTCCGGAAGGCCACATTGGGCAATGCGAGGTGGGGAAATCGCTTTCGCAAAGCCCGGGATGCGGCATCCCCCAGTTTGTCGCGCTGTCGGATCGCCTCAATTTCGTCGGCCACATCGGCATCCTGAACATCCCGTTCGAAACCGGTGGTGATCAGCACATCCTCGTATCCATCGAGATCGACATCCAACAGGACCGGCGACCACGACCAATCCGACGCGGCTAATCCGGCGTACCATGCCACCTCGGCATAGGTGCCGTCGCCCCGCCCCAACAGGACGGTGTTTCGAGGTGTTTGCGGACGAAACTCACTGCCGATAAACGGACTGGATTCATTGCCCCGGCGGACGCTTTCGATCTGACGTCGCACCGGATCCCGACTCAGCATGTCAGTCACGATGATGTCATCGATTCCATCCCGGTTGAGATCCCCCAAATCAACCCCCATCGAAAACCAACTGGTCTTTCGAATCGCGGTTCTTGGCAGGGCTCGAAATTGTCCGCGGCCCTGGTTCAGCCAGATGCGGTCCGGGGAGTTCAAGTCATTGCACACATAGATATCCGGGAGTCCGTCGCCGTTCAGATCGCGAATCATCACCGAAAGTCCCCAATCATAAAGTGGTGAAACCAACGGCACTCCCTGTTCGTCCCGAAACGCACCTGAGGTGAACGACACCGGACTGAATTTCCCGTGCCCATCGTTGAGGTAAAGCACGTCGGCCTCCCCGTTTTCAGTGAGGGTTCCCGATGCATCAACAGAAAACCGACCGACCAGATCCGGCTCCGTGACCGACCGCCCATTGACCGAGACCACCTCCGGGTGTCCGTCCACGGACTTCACTTCAATATTCTGCCGAAAATCATCCCGAACCGTGCTGCTTCGATAATTAGCCACGTACAGGTCAAGGTCCCCATCTCCATCCAGATCCGCGAGCGCCATCGACATGGCCCCGGAAGCGGAACTGAGTCCCGAAACCCGTGTGACATCGGTAAAGTGTCCCTGTCCATCGTTTTGAAACAGGTGCGTTCCCTGCCCCACGGCATTGACCAGCAGGTCCAGATGACCATCGCCATCCACATCCACCAGGACCGCCCCGGTGGCATCCCATCCCGCCAACGGTGAAATTCCACCGGGCGCTGGGGCAAAGGCCGTCGAGGTGACATTGGTAAAATGCCAGTCGCCCAAATTGAGATACAGCTCGCTTCCCCCGGCTGAACCGGCCAGAAAAACGTCGCACCACCCGTCGCCATTGACATCCCCCAGCGCCACTCCCGAGCCATTGAGGAGAATATGGTTGGTGAGGGAACGGTCCGCGGGCATCGGGTTGGTGAACGAAACGCCTGTTCTGGCCGGGGCCATCCCGGTGAAACCTGGACGGCCCTCACGAGGTGGGACCAGGTCTTGAGCGCGCCCATAGGGTTGCGCGACCCATGGCGGCCCGGCCACGGCTTGTTGGATGGCAACGACAATGACAACGAAGGGCCAAGCCCATCCACTGCGCTTTGCCAGCTGAACCATGACGGAAAACATCGGACAAATCACCGTACGCTGATGCCGGGCCCAGGGTCACGAAGAATGCCCGGTTGGGTGCTGACGGACAGATCCGTCCGCGGCGACAAAATTCCGGAGGCTGCGACTTGGCCCGGGGACGGTTCCGAGGCAACATTCCGCCGATGAATTCCGACCTGCTCAATCCCGGAGAAAAGATCCACGTGGTGCACCGCCGTCAGCTGGATACGGAACCGCATCGACATTTTGTGGGTATCGTCGATCAGTATCAGGACGGGGTCATCCGGATGACCGGGCATTTGTACGTCGTCGACAAATCCACGTTCCAGTTTGTCAAACGCCCGGAATTGCGCACCCGGGTTGTTTCCGTGGTCAGCGGGGAGATCATCGTCAACATCCTTCCCGTGGGAACAGACCTGGAGAAAATCGTTTATAAACTGGAAGGGGCGGCCGTCCGGGTGACCGACGGAACAGACTGGCATCTGGACCTTTCCGAAGTGGGATGGAAATAAGGTGAAGAGCCTTCCGCACTCCCATCGTCCAAATTGAATCTCCCACGCCGGGACCGATGATATCCAACATGCTTTCCACGATGTTCTTCCTCCGGGAAAGTTCGAGATGGGTGCCCCGAATCGGGCTGACCCTGATGACACTGGTTGCCGCGACCATCGGCGATGGCACGGCAAAGGCGGGTCCCACCACCCTGGATTTCAATCGCGACATCCG
>CAIPFS010000279.1 GCA_903864375.1 uncultured Verrucomicrobiota bacterium | reverse complement strand
TTCAATGGCTTGGCGTTGGATTCCTGGCCGGAACTCCCCTTTGGCTGGCAGTGGTTTTTGGCTCCAAGGACAACCTGGACCTCCTCAAGGGTGGATGGACCTGGCAGAGCTTCGGATTTGCGTTCTGGGATGTCTTGTTTGGAACCGCGGCATCTCTAGGCCTTCTCGCCCTCTTCCGGGATCGGTTGAACCGACGGTTTGCCTGGAGTGATTTCCTGATTCGCAACGCCTTCTCGGTCTATGTCTTTCACACTCCTGTCTTGATTGGGATCACTCTGGCCCTTCGTTCCTTCCATGCCCTCCCATCCATCAAATTTGTTGTCGCCGCACCCCTCGCAGTGCTCGCCTACTACGGGTTGAGCGAGTGGGTATTCCGTCGGATCCCGGGCCTGCGCGCGATTCTATAACAGGCGACTCATTGGGCACCCATATGCGGCAGTACGCCAGTTCCTCTCGATGTCGAACCCGGTACTATCGAGTCAACGGTAGGAGTTCGCGCCGGATATTCTCACCGAGGACGGCGTATCCGTCGGCATTGACGTGCACCCCATCCGCGAAGAGTTTTGAATTGGGTGATCCATCCGCATTTCGAAACTGGCCACCGAAATCACGATAGATGAGCCACTCGATTCCGGTGAGGTGCTGCAAAAGTAGTTGATTTACCTTTTCCGTGATCGAAGGCCGCTGCGGCTTTTCATCCTTTCGAGTCAGAATTCCCAACAGCAAGACCCGGGCCTTCGGCAGGCGCTCATGGACCCGGACACACACGGCCTCGACGCCGGATGCGATGTCCTCGGGGGAGTGGTCGACGGCGGTATTGTTGGTTCCAATATGAATGACCACCGCCTTGGGCTCAATGCCATCCAATTCACCGTGCTCGATCCGCCAGAGGACGTTTTCCGTGCGGTCCCAGCCAAACCCCAGGTTGGTCACCTTGAAGCCGTCGAAGCAATGCGCCCAGGCATCAGCTCCCCACGACAAAGGTGCGCGCGGTTCACCGCCCCAGTAATGGATGATGGAGTCACCAAAGACGACCACATCCGGTTTGAAGGACGCGTTTCGTTTGAGAATTTCGTCGTGGCGTGTCTCCCAATCGTAGATGGCCTTGTCCCGGTTCTGGGTGACGGGGACGGTCGTGACCAATCCCGGTACCGGTCGAAGTTCCGCCGCGGTCCCAATCAGGGCTGCGAGATGGCTCGTGAGAAGTAGACTCGCGAAAAACCGGGAGCTCATGATGCATTCAATCTAATGGGCATCCGTTGCCTTGAGAAGGAGGGAAACGTTGAATCACCGAGACAGGGACCATCATCGGCGCGGAAGCGTGAACCAGAACGTCGAACCGACCTTTTCCTGGCTCTCAAAGCCGATCTTCCCGCCGAGGAGAAAGACCAGTTGCTGGCAAAGGGCCAGGCCCAGGCCCAGGCCCTGAAACCCGCGGGTGGCCGATGTATCCCCCTGGCTGAACTCGCGAAAAAGGAGTTGCTTCCGGTCCTCAGGAATCCCCATGCCGGTATCCGCCACTGTCAGGTGAAGGAGGGCGGGACCGGCCATCCGGACCGTCAACTGCACCGCACCC
>CAIPFS010000278.1 GCA_903864375.1 uncultured Verrucomicrobiota bacterium | reverse complement strand
GGTCGAGGACACCCCGGAGTTCACCATCGTCCACTATCAGAACCGAAATCGACTGCTGGCCTGATGGCTACTTCGCCCGATCGCTTTCGTTCCATTTGAAATCCATGGAAATCCCCATCCGCAGCAGGCTCGGTACCCGTTGGATCCTGGCTCTGGCCTGCGTCTGGATGCCTTGCGCACGGGCAGCCTCCGAGCTGGTGGTCTGGGATGATTTTGCGCGCTGGGGCAGGAGCGCCCACGGAGTCGATGGCGGCTTCAGTTACTTTTCGCCGCGGGTCACCCACTCCCGCCCATGGAAGGAATTGATTGTTTCATGGAACATGGAGGGGACCTCATTTGTCCGCATCGAGGTTGAAGCCTACCGACGGGAAAAATTCGTTGGCAGGTATTGCCTTGGGCAATGGACGCTCGCGCCAGAAGGCAAGAACCCCCGAACCAGCGGGGACGCCCAGCGCACCACCCACGGGCACGTGGCAACAGATACACTGGTGATTGAGGAAGGGGCTGATGTTTTCCAGGTCCATGCCATTACCCACGACCCGCAATCGAAGCTCAAACTGTTGACGGTCAACGTCAGCGACGACGCCTCAGCGCTGGTTCCCCTGCCCCGACTTCCCACCGTGAGTTTACCTGTTCCAAGGAAGTCCCAGGCGGATTTTCCGGAAGGAATCGACAAGTGGTGCAGCCCGACCACCACCGCCATGCTCCTCGATTATTGGGCCACCCAAAAGAACCGTCCCGACTGGCGTCACACGGTCCCTGAGACTGCCGCTGCTGTCTTCGACCCCGGATGGCCGGGTACGGGCAATTGGCCGTTCAACATGGCGTTCGTGGGGTCCCATTCCGGGCTGCGCGGATGTGTCGCCCGGGCGAACCGTCCGCAGGATTTGGTTTCCTGGATTGAGGCGGGATATCCGGTCGGAGTATCTGTGAGCCTGGCGCTGTTGAATGGCGAAGCAAAGCCGACTCCGGGGGACGGTCACTTGATCGTGGTCTGTGGCGGAACCCGTGATGGCAAGGTGGAGATCGCCGACCCGGGACGTGCCCTGCCCCGGGTTCATCGGGAAATCGATCCAGAAGTCTTCATGCGGGCCTGGGCCCACTCCGCCTATACCGTCTATCTGGTCTGGCCGGAGGACCAGACACCGCCGGTGTGGGCCGGGACGCATCTGGGTAGACAACACCTCCAAAATCCGGACCTGCATCGAGACCATGAACCGGTCAGGCAGACCGGCGGCCATCCGATGTAGCGCAGGTTTCCAAACGTGCCTGGCTGTCGGCCCGTCACGGACGGTCGGACCCCTTCGATTCCGAGCCGGCGAAGCCTACTGGCCATCCGCAGGACCCTTGGGACGGGGTCCAGCCCAGCCGAGTGGAAAGTCGGCGATACAGCAGACAAGAATGTTTGCGCCACGGCGCGGCGTTTGGTTCGTGGAAAGGATTCAGAGGACGGAAAAGTGCCGATGCCACGAGGGCTCCCCGCGGGTATTGGCAGGGCAAAATTACCTTTCGCCGGTCAATCCCAACTCGCGCCGGAGCTTTTCGTGGTCCAGTTCCCCTTCCCACTTCGAGACGATGACGGTGGCCACGGCATTGCCAATCAAGTTGGTCAGGGCCCTGGCTTCGGACATGAACCGATCCACCCCGAGCAGGAGAGTGAGACCGGCCACCGGGAGGGAACCTGTAGCCGTCAGGGTGGCCGCCAGGGTCACAAAACCGCCGCCGGTGACGGCAGCAGCCCCTTTCGAGGTCAAGAGGAGCACGGCGAGCATGGCCAACTGTTTTTCCAGTGTCAGTGGTGTATCCGTGGCCTGGGCAATGAACACGGCCGCCATGGTGAGATAGATGCAGGTGCCATCCAGATTGAGGGAATAGCCGGCCGGCAGCACCAGACCCACCACCGACTTTCCGCAACCCAATTGTTCCATCCGTTGAAGCATTCGGGGCAGGGCCGACTCGGAGGTTGAAGTTCCCACCACCAGCAAGATTTCCTCCCTCAGATATCGCAGCAGCGGCCATAAACGGAGCCCGAGAACCCGGAGGACGGTTCCCAATCCCACCACGATAAACAACCCGCACGTCAGGTACACACAGGCCATCAACCGGGCGAG
>CAIPFS010000277.1 GCA_903864375.1 uncultured Verrucomicrobiota bacterium | reverse complement strand
GATGCGATCACCGCGATTCACGGTGAGATTGACGTCCGAAAACAGCAGTCGCCCGCCGTAGGATTTTTCGACACGAGAAACAGTCAGCATGGAAGAGGCTCAGCCGGCGTTGAGCCGTGAGAGGTGCTTGATGAAGTGATGGGCGAGAAGTTCAGAATGGAGGTCGGTTTCCTTCGCGAGGCGCTCCAGGAGGGCGTGACGAAAGGACCGGCCATCGGAGGCGGTTCCGAGGGTGAGCACGCTCCCGAAGGTGACGTGCAATAATTGCCGGCCCGCCGTTTCATCCAGATACACGGCTTCGTCCCCGGCATCCCGGAATGGCGGGAGGGCGACGATGTCGTTTCCGGTGGTGGAAATATGGTAGGAGGCCTTGTCCGTGTCGAAGCGACCCCGGCAATAAGCGGCGATTTCGGCAAACAGGGCCGGCTCGGTGCGGGCCACCACGCGCAGGGCCTCGAGGTAACTCGTCCCCGCCGTCTTCACATGCAGCGACCGACCGCAGAGGCGTCCGATGATGGGATAGACGGTGAACTTGTCAGAACCGCTGTGCACGCTGATCTTGTAGGGCCCGGCAAACCGGGCCACCGCGACATGCAACCGGAGCTGGGACTCAAACCGGGCGAGGTCACCCCGGTAATCAATTCCCTTTTCAAATTCACCGACAAATCTCGGAGCGAGACTCACCAGGTTCTCAACCCCCCGGCGTTTCAATTCGAGGGCAAAGAAAAGGTGTTCCAACGGCGTGGTCGGTGCATCAGTCTCATCCACCGAAACCTCGATCTCGTAGGGGCGCCCCTTGGAGGACCGAACAATGGCCTCCGCCAGCTGGGCGGCAATGGCAGTTGCCCGGGAGTATTTGACGATGGCACGGAGGATGGTCTCCTCGTCGAATTGGAGGATGATTCCATGACCGGGAGTGAAAACCCGGTCGAGGTAGTAATCCCGCCATGAAAAATCCGCGAAAAGCCCCTCGGCCTCCAGGATGGCAACCGCGGTTCGCAATGCGGCCTCGTCCATCTGATCGGCCTGATTGTTGACACCGGCGCTGGGGTCGATGGTAAAAAAGCAAAAACCGGCGGCCGCAACGCGCTCGACATCCTCGGGCGTCTTCAGATGGTCGGCATCTGCACCCCAGACACCGTCATAACCGGCGGAATCCAATGCGGATTGGGCCGCCGACATCACCTCCACGGGCGTCCGCTGGGTGCGCGTCATCTCGCGGATGCTTTGCTGGGCAAAAATGGGGGCAAAGTCGGGAAACTGGCGGACCGCCGCCAGATGACCCGGCGTGGCCAGACCCAGCCGGTCGCCAAAGCCAAAGGATTTTCGCAGGCCAAGAACCTGGGGGGCATTCATGGGAAGGATCGATGCGGTGGAAGAGTCAGGGAGGGAGATGCCGGGCCGGGCCTGAAACCGAGTGGAATGGAACGGCCGGACGGGCGGGACCTAGTTTCCAAGGACCTCGCTCACCTTCAGGCCCCGGAATTCAAAGAGCCGCTTGATGGTGTCCTCGATCAGGTTGTTGGGACAGGATGCCCCGGCAGTAATCCCCACGTTCAAAGGGCGATCCAGCGGGAACCAATGGGCGGTCTCCAACTCCTGGGCGATATGCTGATCCCAGTGGCGAATCAGGGTCGGCGACTCCATTTTGGCGGCGTTTTTGATGAAGTAGGTGGGCAGAACCTTTTCGCCCATCTCCGCCAGATGCGAGGTGTTGGAGGAATTGTATCCCCCAACCACGATCAGCAGGTCCATTGGCTCGCGCAGCAGCTTCTGCAGGGCATCCTGGCGATCCTGGGTGGCTCCACAAATGGTATCAAAGACGCGGAAATGGTCGCCGATTTTGTCGGCTCCATAACGGGCCAGCATCGCGGCGCGGAAACGGCGCTGAACTTCCTCGGTCTCCCCCCGGAGCATGGTGGTCTGATTGGCCACACCGACAGCCACCAGGTGCAGGTCGGGGTCAAATCCGGGAGAATAAGCACCGCGGAACCGGTGAAGGAATTCCTCCTTGTTGCCACCCCGGAGAATATACTCACAAACGTAGTCGGTTTCTGACAGGTCGAACACGACCAGATAATGGCCGGTTCCATAAGCGGTGGCCTGGGAAGTGGTGGCCTTGGTCTCCTCATGCTTGGCCTTCCCATGGATGATGCTGGTCACCCCATCGCGACTGTACTGACGAACCCGCTTCCAAACGGTCATGACGTCGCCACAGGTGGTGTCGACGGTCTGGCAACCATAGGCTTCAATACGGCGGCGGGTGCTCACCTCGGTACCAAAGGCGGGAATGATGACCACATCCTCCGCGGTCAGACGCAATTCCGCGAGCTCGGCATCCGTCGGCTTGGGGGCGACACTGACGATACCCAGTCCGCGAATCTGATCGTTGACCTCGGGATTGTGAATGATTTCGCCCAACAGAAAGATGCGGATGGGATCGGGAAACAATTGCCGGGCGGCGTAGGCCAGATCGATGGCGCGCTCGACGCCGTAGCAGAACCCAAATTCCTTGGCGAGCTTCACGGTCAGGCCGGAGGCGCTCAAGACACCGCCATTCAGGCGGATGTGCTCGACCAGATTGCTCCGGTAATGGGCGACCACCTTGGCTTGAACGGCCTGCATGATGTCCGGGCGTCGAAGGTTCACCTTTCGGGGTCCGGCCCCATCGACGATGGGAGTAACAGTTGACATGACGGCCTGATACTACCCGGCGGAAGCCGACAGTCTAGCGGCATTGATCGCAGCGACTGCTGCATCCCTTTGGAATCCCGATTGAAGTATTCTACAACAACAGGGAGAATAACGGTCGATTTTCGACCATTCCCATGCCAGGCAACCCGCGAAATTCCCCAGTCCATTCTTCTTCAACGAGCAAGTGCCCATTTGCTCCTGTGGTCAAAGGAATGCCGGTCCTTGGCAATTCCCTGGCGTTTCTCCGGGATACCACTGGGTTCCTGGTTGGTGCCTATCGAGAGTACGGACCCATCTTCCGGATTCGAATGCTCTGGGTCCGGTTCACCGTCATTCTCGGATTTGAAGCCCGGGAATTCCTCGCCAATGGGGGAGAACGACACCTGACCCGTCATCCGGTATTTGACCCGGTGGGACGTCAATTGGGGGCTTCGGACTTTGCCCTGGCGGTTTCCGGCGACACTCATCTGGAATTGAGGCGACTATTGCAAATCGCCTACTCCCGGGAGGTCGCGAGTCCCTTTGTCCCCCAGTTCGTCACGGCCGTTCAATCCGTGGTGCGAGGGTGGAAGTCTGGAGCGGTTCACGAAGTTTTCGAGAGTGTCCAGGAACTCGCCTTTGAGCAGTATTGTCAGGTGATGGCCGGTGAGTCCTGGCACCCCCACTACCGTGACTGCCGGTTGGTCACCGACACGAACATGAAAGTGGGAGGCAGGGTTCGTCCGATGCTTCTGTTTCACTGGCCTCCCTACCGAGCGGCTCGCCAACGGGTCCTGAATCTTGCGGCTGCGTCGGTCGCCCGCCAACGCCAACATCCCCAGCCATCAGCGCATGCGACCATCATCGACACCCTCATCTCCGTCCGATTTCCCGATGGCCGCCCGATGAGCGATGAAGACATCTACTGCTACGCGCTTTATGGATTGCCGGGGAGTTGTAGTTACATGGGGCGGTTGATTGCCTTCATGCTTTATGAAATCCTTCGCCGCCGGGAATTGAAGGCCGAACTGGTTTCGGAAGCAGACCAGGCTTTCGCCCAAGGACTCTCGAATGGAGCCGATGTCGCCGACCTCCGGATATTGAGGTCGGTGTATCACGAGACCCTTCGGTTTCATCCCGTTTCTCAAGGAATGCCCTACATGGCCCGGGAGGATTTTGACTTCAATGGATTTCATGTGCCGTCGGGAAGCATGGTTGTGCTCTCGCAACTTCCGATGTTGTTTTCGGAGGAACCGTTTAAGGACCCGCATCGATTCGATCCGGCTCGATGCCAGGAACCGCGCAATGAGCATCGAAAGCTAGGGGCCTTCAATCCCTTTGGAATGCATCAGCGAACCTGTGCGGCGATGGGGTTGGTTGAGCTGATGGCTTTGACCCTCGTGGCGACGTTGCTTCATGAAGTGGACCTGGAAATCATTCCAGCAGATTACCAACTCCGGCGATCCGTCCAACCGCTTCCGGCCCCTGATAGCCATTTCCGCATGCGGATAACGTCCAGGATCAAGCCTTCGCCCACCCAGCTTGATCATGCTCCATTACGGGAGGAGGTTTTTCTCGCAACCTTCCCGGGCGCGGACCAGCCCGAAATTGTTTCCGTCCTGGAGAACGCCCAGTATCAGGAGTTTCACCCCGGCAACGACATCGTTCGTCAGGGTGATGCCGCTGATGCCTTTTATATTATTGCCAGCGGTCGGGTGGAAGTTCTGCGCTCAAACGCCTCCGGTCAACAGGAGCGGGTGGCCATCCTGAGTCCGGGAGACTTTTTTGGTGAGACCGGGCTTCTTTTCGGACTACCGCGCAATGCAACCGTTCGCGTATTGGATGAGGCACCGGTTCGCGCCCTTGTCCTGACTGGGAAGATGTTCCAATCCATTGTGTCAACGTCCGACCTTCTGAGTTCGGAGTTGGCGGCTGTTGCCCGTAAACGGATGGCTCGGGATAGGTTGCGGGAGCTCGTACGGCACCTTTCCGTTCAGAAGCTCTCGACTCAGTTGGGGAAATTTTGCGCGGAGGCATACCGGCCTGGAACCCGGATTTTAAATCAGGGCGCAGAGCCGGATCGATTTTACATCCTCGTTTCAGGGGAGGTCGAAGTCCTTCAACGTGGCGACCGCGGTGAGGAACGCGTCGTGGCGACGCTGAGTGCAGGGGATTATTTCGGGGAAGTCGGGTTACTCAACAATAGTCCTAGAAACGCGAGCGTCTTGGCGTCGGGAGGCGAGGGAATCACGGCATATTCGTGCGACAGAGTGGAATTCGAAAAATTGGTTCGTGAAGCGGGAGGGAGGAACGGCGACCTTGCCCTTTCGTTACTGAAGCGACTTTCTTAGAACCTCAAAACAGACCGCAGATCACGCGGTCCTGCGGACGGCCCATGGGCTTCGCCCGTCCTCCGCTGTAGTCGCCGGTCGTGAGCCGGCGCTGATCGATCGGGAGTCCACATCCCACACAAGACCGACCGTGGTTTCGATGGCAAGTGTCGCCGGTCCTGCGGACGGCCAACTGGCTTCGCCCTTGCGAAATCCGCGTGGTTCGGACCGCGGCTGAATCTATGGGAGCCTCACCAAGGTGCTTAGAGACAGGGAGAGGTGGTGATCCCAGCAATGATTGGGGACTTGCAGGAGCGCGTCCCTCCGAACGCAAGTCACTCCGATGGAGTGACATCCAACGGAGGACCGGTCCTGCGGACGGCCCATGGGCTTCGCCCGCCCTCCGCTGTCGTCGCCGGTCGTGAGCCGGCGCTGATCAAACGGGAGTCCACATCCCACACACGACCGACCGTGGTTTCGATGGCAAGCGTCGCCGGTCCTGCGGACGGCCCATGGGCTTCACCCGTGCAAAATCAGCGTGGTTCGGACTGCCCAAG